>CAZVHL010000011.1:0-19763 GCA_964626925.1 uncultured Nitrospiraceae bacterium | reverse complement strand
TTTTCAGGTCCATGCATACCATCAAGGGCGCAGCAGGGTTCCTGAATTTCCAGACGATAGTAGATGTATCTCATTCAGCCGAAAATATCATGAAGAAACTGCGTGCGGGTGAGGTCACTTTGTCAGCGAATCTCATGGATGTACTTCTGAAAGCAATTGATATGCTCAGATTGCTTCTGACACATTTAAAATCAAAGGACGGGATAGAAGAGGATGTGTCACCACTCGTAAAGGAGATGGACAGTGCGCTGAAATCAGCAACTTCCAAATCAGGAGGTTCTGACAGTCCTGATATGACTGACAACGAGCAAAAACATGAGGAACCTGTAGTAGAAATTGAGGAATTGATAAAAAGCTGTTCTGAATCAAACCAGGAAAACGCAAGTGTAGAAAATAATACTAGAGGCACAGTACAGGACACTCAGTCTGCGGAGTCGAATATGGAAGAACTCTCTCAGATTGCTCCAGACAACAATAATGAGGTTAAAGAAAATCAGAATAAAATTAAAGAACATGGCCAGAAGCTGAAAGATATTTCATCAAAAAATTTGAGAGTTGATATTGAAAGAATCGACAATGTCATGAATCTTGCTGGAGAAGTTGTGCTGATAAGGAACAGATTATTAAACATATCTGCCTACCTGGATCAAAAATACGGCAGTGATAACCAGGTGGAGACACTTATGGAATCAGTATCTTTCCTTGATAGAGTAACCTCTGATATGCAGCTTGCTGTTATGAAAATTCGCATGCAGCCGATTAAAAAGGTACTCAGCAAATTTCCGAGATTGGTGAGAGATATATCGAATTCAGTTAACAAGGATGTTGAACTCGAGATAATAGGACAGGAAACAGAAGTTGATAAAACGGTTATTGAAAATATAAGCGATCCCTTGACTCACATCCTCCGGAATTCCATTGATCACGGTATTGAATCCACTGAGGAACGGATAAAAAAGAAGAAGTCGAAGAAGGGAAAAATAACAATAAATGTCTTTCAGAGAGGGAACCAGATTGTAATCGAAATTTCTGATGATGGCAAAGGGATTGATCTGGATAAAATTAAACGCAAAGCTCTTGATATTGGGTTAATTACAACTGAGGAAGCATCAAATATGACTTCAGAAACAGCAACTGACATAATTTTTATGCCGGGTTTCACTATGAAAGATGTTTCATCAGAATTGAGCGGCAGAGGTGTTGGAATGGATGTAGTAAAAACAAACATATCGCAGTTGAATGGGTATGTTCAGGTAATTACTGAAAAGGATATCGGCACAACATTCAGGCTTTGCATCCCTTTGACACTTGCCATTATTCAGGCGCTCATGGTAGAGGTTTCAGGAAGCAGGTATGCGATCCCGCTTTCACCAATCGAAGAAACGATGAAGGTCTCAAAAGATGATATCGAAAGGGTTTCAGGTCAAAATGTCATTGTAATTCGTGATAAAGTGTACCCTCTATTTGATTTAAATAAACTGCTTCGGACAAATTCTAACGGTCTCGATAACGCTGACCATATGTACTTAATTGTAATTTCACTGGGAGACAAACGATTCTGCGTTGCTGTAGATAAACTTCTCGGACAGGAAGAAGTTGTGATCAAAAGTCTTAAAGGTGTGGACACAACATCATCACATGTGCTCGGAGCAACGATAACAGGTGATGGCAAGGTTGTCTTTATTCTTGATGTTACAGGAATGTCAATGAATTTAGTCAGAGCATCATCATAATGATAATTCATACTTTATACCAGGTAAGGGGAGAACAATGCAGCAATATGTAGGTTTTAATATAGAATCCACTGAATACATGATCCCCATATTAACTGTGCGTGAGATCATTACTATGCCGTCTATTACAGCCCTTCCCCAGCTTCCGGGCTATGTTAACGGAGTAACCAACCTGAGAGGATCGGTTATCCCAATATTGAATCTGAAAGCACTTCTTAACACAGATGCAGATGACAGTACGGAAAACATCAGTAATACAGTGGTAGTTATTACTTCAGAAAAAGTGACTTTCGGTATCATAGTTGATGATATCACTGGTGTCATAAATGTTGATGAGACAAAAATCGAGCAGCCGGAAAGTTTTTTTAATACTGCTGTAGAAAAGATCGAGGGTGTTGCTAAATTTGATGACAAACTGGTGATATTGCTCGATATCAGGAAATTGCTCTCAGTAAATGATGTTACTTTTTTTGAAGATACAATCACTGATATAACTGAACCGGCCAATGACTATCATACAGGAACAGATAAGGGGACTAAAAACAGCCTATACAAAGAATTAGGCACAATGACAAGAAAACTACACAATTCCCTTGAAGATTTCAAGACTTCTGTCAACCACAATATTTATAGACTTTCAAAGAACGATGAGGTCAATGCGGTCAATAAACTGGAGTTTGTTATTTCCAAAACTGAAGAAGCAGCTAATAAAACAATTTTAAATGCCGAACGTTTTTTTGAAGAATCAAAAGACTTTGTCAAACATATCGAAAATATTAAAGGTCATGATGAAGAAGTAAACTACCTTAAAGCATTTAGAGAATCTCTTAATAATGATATGACAGAGATATTAACTGCCCAGCAATTTCAGGATATAACGGGACAGACTATCAGGAAGGTTATCACTCTGGTAACCAGCGTTGAGTCGGAGTTAGCAAGACTTATATCAGATTTTGGGACATCGCTTGAGACTGGGCCTGAAAATAAGATAACTGATACCGGAAAACATGAGCTTGATAAAACTGAAACCTCCGACACAAAAGAAAATAAGATAACACAGTCAGATGTCGGGGTATTATTAGAAAAATATGGTTTTTAATTTTGATAATTATAATTTAAACGCTATAACTAACAGAGGAGGATCTGCAGATGAATGCATCAACAGATAACACAACAGCAGGAGATGAGGTATTACAATTTGTAACTTTTACGTTGAACGATGAAGAATATGCAGTAGATATTCTCAGTGTACAGGAAATTAATAGAATTACAGAAATAACAAAAGTGCCCAATTCTCCTGATTATGTCGAGGGAGTCATAAATCTCAGAGGCAAAGTAATTCCAGTAATTAATCTCAGAAGTAAATTTGGCTTTAAAGAGAAAGCAACAGACGACGATTCAAGAATCATAATAATGGAAATTCAGGGCATTATAAACGGAGTCATAGTAGACTCTGTTTCAGAAGTTCTGAGAATTCCTGCAAGTGCAATTGAGGCAGCGCCGGCGGTTGCGTCAGATACAATCAGCCAGTTTATAAAGGGGCTGGCAAAGTTAGACAACAGACTTGTAATACTCGTCGAGATTGATAATTTAGTAGAAGAAGCAGTCCAAATCTGATAAGCAAATGCAGTTAAATTAGAGGTTACTGATTGTGATAAAAGTATTAGTCGTAGACGATTCAGCTTTTATGAGAAATGCTCTCGTCAGTATGCTGAATTCAGATCCCGATATTAAAGTTATAGGAATTGCAAGAGACGGTATTGAAGCAGTTGAAATGACAGCGTCATTAAAGCCCGACATAGTCACTCTTGATATTGATATGCCAAATATGGATGGCATTGAGGCATTAAAGCGGATTATGGCTGAAAACCCGGTTCCGGTGCTTATGGTAAGTTCATTGACTACAGAAGGAGCTAAGGCAACTCTGGATGCCCTGGATATTGGAGCAATCGATTTCATCTCTAAAGATCTTGATGATCTTTCTGTGAACATCGTAAAGATCAAAGAAATTTTAGTAGAAAAAATTAAAATTATAGGGGGAAAACACTTTATTCCTACCCCTAGAGTAATATCTGCAGCACCGCTTGAAATGCCCAAATTATCTTCGCGCTTACCTCAGAAAAAAATAAGTGTAGTTACTATAGGGTCCTCCACAGGTGGGCCAAAGGCATTACAGACTTTATTAAGTAAAATCCCTGATAATTTCCCTGTGCCTATTCTAATAGCCCAGCATATGCCTGCAAACTTTACCGGCCCTTTTGCCGAAAGATTGAATAACTTAAGTGCACTTAATGTCAAGGAGGCTGAACACGGCGAGCCTATACAAAGAGGGACTGCTTATATAGCTCCAGGCAGGGGGCATATGGGGGTTTTAAGAAAGAAAATTACAGAGACTGTAATTTCTATCTCAGAAGATATAAACTCTTACACTTACAGGCCATCCGTGGATGCTCTCATATTATCCGTACTGGAATCTTACTCAGGACGTGTACTCGGTGTGATACTAACCGGATTAGGCAACGATGGGGAAAAAGGCATGAAAGAAATTAAGAATAAAGGAGGCAGTACAGTTGTTGAGAGTGAAGATTCCTGTGTAGTGTACGGAATGCCCAAAGCGGTGGTACAAGCAGGAATAGCTGACAAAATTCTCCACATAGATGCTATAGCCGGAGTACTCATTAATACAGTTTAGTGAGCTTCATTAAATATCTTTTCCTAACTAATGTTTTTCATTAATAATACCGATAATAGAGTCAGGACTAACTATAAGTAAATGTTAACGAACTATCATATGCAAGTGATTAGATTAGACAATTAAGGAGGTGTCAGATAATGTCAAAAGAAAATTGTTGGGAGATTAAACAATGTGGCAGAGAGCCCGGAGGAGACAAAACATCTGATCACGGAGTTTGTCCAGCTGCTACAAATTCCAGTTGCGATGGACTCAATAGCGGTACCAATGCAGGCCGAATCTGCTGGGCAGTAGCCGGAACCTTCTGTGGTGGCAAAGTACAGGGTGACTTCGCTCAGAAGTCGGTGTCCTGCATGTCATGTGAAGTTTTTAAGGCCGTCAAAACTGAAGAGGGTGTTGATGACTTTATTTTACTAAAACCAGGCCAGGTTTATAACGCGGCTGCCAGATAATAATTCCAGACACTTCATATAACAGATAAACTGTCAACAGGTGCAAGAGATTCTTTTGCACCTGCTTTGTTTTTTTGCTGATAACTTCATATTGGGTTACGACGTTATAGAACGATTCGCTCTTTGCTTCTTCCTGCTATTATAATCTTGCCCTCTTCGTCAAGTTTTTTCATTGAACATACTATGCCCTGCTGGGCTTTTTCAACATCAGACAATTTTACAGGCCATTTTAATTCCATTTTCTCTTTCAATATTTTGGCTGCTTTTTCTGACATATTGCTCATGAATTTATCCTGAATGTTGTCAGAAGCAGTTCTTAATGCAATTGACAGCTCTTCTGTATCGATGTTTTTTAATAGTAAGTCAATCCCACTGTCGTCAATTTTTTCGATGTCCTTAAACGTCAATATAAGTTCCTTAATTGAACTCGCCAATTCAGTATTACAGCTATCCACATTTTTCAGAATATTCTGCTCAACTTTTCTGTCGCAATGTTTCAGAATTTCGGCTATTGCCTTTGTGCCTTCAAATGACCGGCGTTCACCTGCATTTGTGAGATTTAGCTGAGATGTAAGAACTGTCTCAATTACCTCCACCGCACTTTCAGGTATCTGTGTAGTTTCTGCGATCCTGATTGTAACATCACTTCTCATCTCTTCAGGAAGCAGCTCCAGTATTTCAGCTGCCTGCTGAGTTCCGAGAAGACAGATTATAAATGCAACAGTCTGCGGGTGCTCTGTTTCAAGAAAGCTCGAAAGAGTTCTGGCATCAACCCATTTTAATGAATCGAGAGGACTTTCTCTGAAATCAGTCTTGATATTTTTAGCAGTATCATCATTTAGATTACATATACATTCTGTCTGACTTTGTTCTTCAATCTCTTTTGAAGTTTCTGAGAAATCAACACTTTTGGTCTGACTGACTGGTTTTCTTACTTTAGGTTTCAGAAGCAAGCGCAAGACAATATAGAGCATTACAAACGCAATTAAAATGGGAATTAAATATTTTAGAGCACCAGTTAAAGCCAATACATTCTCTTTTTTTGTATCTATAATTTCCTGTAACGATAATTCCTTTGGCGTAAAAACAGTTACTCTGATCTCATCGTCCATATTACTTTCATACTCTGGCTCTGCAATATTTAAATTATTTTTACGTTTTTCTTTAACGGATTCTGCTGTATTGAAAATCATTTCAGGTCTTTGTTCATCCAGAGCCTCTCCATCAAATAAAACTGTCCTGGGATCCTGATGATTATCAGGTATTACGTCTATAACCAGGCGGCTCGGATCTTTCAGGAAAAAAAACTTGAGAGCACCTCTTTTTATGAGAGAAATAGATATAGTATTATTCTGAACTGTGTAGGCAACAGGAAGTTTCTTCTTTCGCAATTCAATATTATTATCAGGAAAACTGACCAGGATTTCACTGTCAATTTGATTCACACTGCCTGTGGAAATAATTTCTTCAGGGCCCTCCAGAACAATTCTTAAATAATCAGTATGCCGGCTTGCCCTTATATCCAACAGTTGTGATTCATTGCCGGCAGCAGAGGCATAAGGATCCGTTACTATCCAACTGATGAAAAATAATGCAAGTATTGTAATTAATCGCAATAATGTCATTAAAGTATAAATAGCAATAAGTATGCCATGGTTAACGTGTTGTTTTTAAAGGATATTGAGGCGAGATGACGTCATTAATATGACGACTTACGAATAGGGTATTTAGTTCCAGAGTATGACAGATGCACTATATGTTGTGCAGGATTTTCTAAGTGTTAAAATGAATATCCTTTTTCTTCATCTTCTCAATCAGAGTTGTCCTGTTAAGTCCAAGCAGGCTGGCAGCTTTGCTTTTTACCCCCTTAGACAACTCAAGGGCCTGCATAATCATGTTGTTTTCAATCCCATCGAGCATTATATTCAGGTCAATTCCGTCACTGGAAAGGACATTTCCTTTCATTGTGCCTTTGCCAAGAGGCTGCTTATCAACCAACCTGTCCGGAAGATCATCAGGGTTAACTGTCTCGCCTTCTTTCAGGATCAGAAGCCTTTCAATAAGATTCTCCAGCTCACGTACATTGCCTGGCCATCTGTAATTTACGAGACAGTTCATAGAATCCTTTGAAATTATCGGCGGTTCTTTTCCCTTTCTCTTCGAAAGATGAGTTATAAAATGTTCCATCATAAGAGGAATATCTTCTTTCATTGTTCTTAGTGGGGGTAACTGAAAAGGGATCACATTAAGTCTGTAATATAGATCTTCCCTGAATGTGCCATCCTCTACAGCCTTTTCAAGATCTTTGTTTGTTGCAGATATAATTCTCACATCAACTTTAATAGTCTTTATGCCACCTACCCTTTCAAATTCCTGTTCCTGCAGAACCCTTAAAAGTTTGACCTGAAGAGCAGGCGCAAGCTCACCTATTTCATCAAGGAAAAGACTGCCATTATTTGCAAGCTCAAAACGACCAATTCTTGTATTAATTGCGCCGGTAAAGGCTCCTTTTTCATGACCGAAAAGTTCGGACTCAAGGATATCTTTTGGAATAGCTGCACAATTAAGAGGGATAAAAGCATTTTTAGATCTCGAGCTATCATAATGTATTGATTTAGCAACCAGTTCCTTTCCTGTCCCGCTCTCACCTGTTATCAGAATAGTACTGTCTGTATCAGCAATTTTATCGATAAACTTGATAACGTTTTGAATCGGAACTGAATTTCCGATTAACCTGTCCAGGGCCCTCTTATTGTAATTATACTTTTTCTGTAGTTGCTTTTTCAGACTCGTATTTTCCTCCTGGAGTGTAGAAACATCAAGCGCTCTCTTAACAGCAATATAAAATTTTTCAAGATTAAAAGGTTTTGTTATATAGTCAAAAGCACCAAACTTCATCGCCTCTACCGCAGTCTGTACTGAAGCATGTGCAGTAATTACTATCGAAGGAGTATTTATTTTTTTTAAAGTTGTTTCCCTCAAAACATCCAGACCACTCATGCCCGGCATCATAAGATCAAGAAGGATGAGGTCAAATTTATCAGTTTTTAAACGTTCCAGTCCGGATTCCCCATCTGCAGCTAATATAATTTCAAACCCTTTAGTTTCGAGAAAATCTTTGAGGAGTTCTCTGATCGATTCTTCATCATCTATAACTAAAATCCTTTGCATGAACTTATATTGCCATATAATTATGGCAACGTCAATGTATTGACAGCTACGTGTTAAATTTTGGGAAGAATATAGAGAAGATGCAGTGTATTACTAAAATTTAATCCATTACAACTGATTTATTGCGACCTTCTTTTTTGGCTTTATAAAGTGCGTCATCAGCCTTTTGTATAAACATCTCGGGAGTGTCAACTGAGTCACATATAGTTGATACTCCAAGACTGATGGTAATATTGATAATTTCATCATCATAATTGTTATCCTGAAATTCAATTAATGCTCTAAACCTCTCAGCCACTGTAAAAGCCCCTTCAAGTGCGGTTTCAGGAAGCAAACAGCAAAATTCATCCCCACCATAACGAATCAGATAGTCAATATTTCTAATAGCAGAAGAAATCCTTGCAGCTACCATCTTTAATATAAAATCTCCACATTGATGCCCATGATCGTCATTTACCTTCTTAAAATTATCAATGTCAATCATTACCATACTGAATTTTCCAGAATATCGTTTGTACCTGTAAAACTCTTCTTTTAGTCTTGCTTCCAGAAATCGTCTGTTATATATTCCGGTCAGACCGTCTTTTATATTCAGATCTTTTAATTTCTCCTGATAAGCAGCGTTTTCGGTCACATCCTGAACATAGATATAAAGAGAAGATATTTCACCTTTATCATTACGAAGTGGTCCCATAGCACAGCTTTGCTGCATATATTCGAATTCAGCGCCAAGATAACTTGATGTCTCAAATGGGAATAAATAGCCATGCAACTTCTGTGAAAAGAAACAGAAATTGCCAAAGGAAAAAACAGACTTGTAACTTCTTCTAAACTTTGAACTATCTAAATCAGGATAGATCTCGAAAATAGATTTGCCTATCATCTTGTCAGCATTAATCCCGCTGTGTATCTCCATCCACCGGTTCCATTTCTGAACCAGCAAATCCCTGTCAAGGATAACAATACCAAGATTTATTGCATCAAATATCTGATTAAGTATCATTCGTATTGATCCATAAAAGTATTCAGAGATTCCTTCAGCCATAGTATCGATTCGTTGGTTGTGACAAGAAATAGAAAACCGGAAACATTGCCAGTATCAAAGCTGAAGTCAGTTTTAAGAACAATAGCTTTTTTATCGTCGTCATAATGACCGTGTGATATCGCCTCACTATATTCCTTCTCAACAAGCACCATAGGGGGAGTATAACTGACAATATCCTTTAACAGTTCCGCTAACTTCCCGACACACGCGCCTATAAGTATGTTTCCCACTTCCATAAGCGTTTCGCTTTCAAGAATATCTATTGGCTCAGAATTAAAACTTTTGCTTTCCTCCGACTGAAGCATTTTTATCAATGCCTTTCCAGCGCCGGACGAAAACACCAGGATCGCATCCCCTCTGAATTTGCCCCAGAATTTCTGTTCTACTATATTGATCAGTTTATAGTCCTTAACATGAGACCTTATATATTCGGGCAGATCTGGAATCTGCATAGACTTGATAAAAGGAATGCTTAACTCCACGTGAGCATCGATTACGTCAGCCAAATCAGCTGCAGACTTTCCAAAAGCAATATTCATTATTTCCTGCAGAATTTCTCTTTCATCCTGAGTCAGGATATTATCTTCCAAAACAGGCGATTCCATAAACTATCCAGCCCCCTGCAGTGTATCATGAACCTTCAATAGAGCAGATTGAATTTCTTCTCTATTCAATGGTTTCCTGAGCACCATGTATGCTCCTAATTCCAGAACCTTTTTTACTGCTTTCATCTGAACGTCAGCAGTAACAACAATAATAAGAGCATTTGCGTCATTTTTAATAATCGCTTCAATTGATTCGTATCCCGACATGATCGGCATAGTAAGATCCATGAATGTAATGTCCGGATTAACCTCATGGTACTTCACTGCACCCTCTTTGCCGTCTCCAGCCTCAAAAAACTCATATCCCTGATCTTTAGGCAAACAGCTCTTTAACATTTTTCTCGCAATAGGTGAATCATCTATAATTAATATTTTTTTAATCATCCCATTCATTTATGTTAACTCCTGTTTGACTTTCATTGATATATGATTTTGCGAAACACCAATTAACGTGTTCAGATCTTTTAACTCATATTTCATATGCATATCCTCTTTCGTTATAATAATTATCGGCACTTATGAAAAAAAACTTAAAGCAATTATCAGCACAGGATATTTCAGTGCTTTTTGAACAGCTTGGGCTGCCTTCCTACAGATCAAAACAGGTTATTCAGTGGATATATAAAAGATTGGCCTGCTCATTTGATGAGATGTCAAACCTCCCAAAACAGTTACGCATTACGCTGAATGAGATAGCATTTATCAGTAATTTGAAATTGGTAACCAGACAGCTATCTCAGGACGGAACCAAGAAATTCCTTTTTCAGCTTACTGATGGAGAATATATCGAAAGCGTTCTTATCCCCAATAGCACAGGAAATGAACATTATACGCTCTGCATTTCATCTCAGGTCGGGTGTTCATTAGCCTGCAAATTCTGCAGTACAGGCAAGCTTGGATTAAAGAGGAACCTTCTTAATCATGAAATAGTAGATCAGATTATGGCAGTCAAGAGGCTTATTTCATCAGAGAATACAGAAGATCAAAAAATCAGCAATATTGTATTTATGGGTATGGGAGAGCCACTTAATAATTTAAATGCGGTCATTCAGGCCCTATGGAAAATCACAGGACTGATGGGTTATTCAAAAATGAGAGTTACTGTTTCAACAGCCGGCATTGTCCCTCGTATCTATGAACTTGCCCAAAAAGGACCTGCAGTAAATCTTGCTATTTCCTTAAACGCGACTACAGATGCAATAAGAAACAGGATTATGCCTGTCAACAAAAAATACCCACTAAAGACACTCATTCAGGCGTGTAGAGATTACCCTCTACAATCTCGACGACTAATAACTTTTGAATATATATTGCTGGATGAACTCAATGCTTCAATAACAGACGCCCACCGGCTTGTCAGCTTATTGCACGGAATCAGGGCCAAAATCAACCTTATCCCTTACAACCCGCCCGAAAGTAAAGCTGATGGAAACGCAAGGTCTCTAAAAAGTCCTGATGATGACAAAATCCTCGAATTTCAAAATGTGCTGAAAAAATCAGGCGTAACAGCGCTAATCAGGAAAAGTATGGGTGCAGACATCAATGCAGCATGCGGTCAGCTTAAAGCAGCGTATTCAGATAAAAGTAATGTTGTTGACAGCTCATAAAGCAACCAGTTCCTTCCCGGCTTTATAAGCTTCATCTAATGCATCAGGATGTTTGAGGATTTCTCCCTTGCTATCGATTCCCAGGCAATGGATAGAATTATGTTCAGGGACACTGATAGTCCTGAAAAACGCCTTGGCACACGCCTCCCCGCATTGTATTCCGATTTCTTTTTTCATACCTCCAACCATAATCAAAAGCCCCCTGCGGCCAAATTTCCCGGCCTCAATCGGTTTTTTCAGGAGATACTTTTCACACCAAAAACTCTGGCAGCGATCAATCATCGCCTTTGCCTGCGCACTTAACGAAAAAAAGAAGATAGGAGAGGCCAGTATTATTCTGTCTGCATTTTTAATCGCATCATAAATCTGTGCCATGTCATCGCTTACGATACACTGACCCGTATCATTACAGCCTCCGCAATCCTGACAAGGTTTAATATCCATATTATTGAGATAAATTGTGACAACCGTAAGCCCTGAATCCTCTATCCCTTTTACAGCCTCCTTCAAGAGCGTTTCGGTGTTGCCATCCTTTCTGGGGCTGCCGCAAAAGGCAACAATTTTCATCTTTGATTTTCCAAACATATACCTAAAAGATTAACATATCCGGATTGTATAATCAGTGATATTGGGGTAGGCAAAAAATATTCTACTATCAGGTTTTTTCGATTATCCTGACAAATGCATCGACAACATCAGGATCAAACTGCGTACCGGAGCAATTCTTAAGCTCAGTAACAGCAGCAGCATTTGAAATCGATTTTTTATACGAAACTTTAGACTTCATTACATCATATGCCTCTGCAACCGCAAGAATACGGGCACCGACAGGTATAGTATCTCCTTTTAATCTATGAGGATAACCATTTCCGTCAAACCTTTCATGATGATAAAGAATAATCGGAAGCTCCTTCTCGAACAATCGGGTTTTCTCCATGAGCTTAACACCGATATTTGAATGTTTTTTTACAACGTCATATTCTTTCCTGGTCAGTTTGCCCTTCTTTTTTAATATCCTGGAGTTAACCCCCACCATTCCTATATCATGAAGCAAGGCAGCCCGCTTGACAGTATGAATGTCTTCCTCTGGCAAGAGCATCTCTCTCATAAGCTTTTCAGTATATCCGCTGACTCTTACTGAATGTTCATTAATGTAATCCCAACCCTTCTCAATGTCACGCAAGATTCCATGAGTAGATTCAATACAGTTACTTTTAATACTTTTATTAATGTCCTCCAGCCTGCTGTTAAAATTATTTATCTTCTTGGTTTCTTCATTAATAATCAGAGATGAAGCCAGATTCTCATCATAAGCACAAACAAGGTTTCGTCCCTTATGCTTCGCATCGTAAAGGGACTTATCAGCATTAGCAATCAGTTCCTCGGCGCTGACAACATTATTATCTGTTGATGCAGAGACCCCTATGCTAACAGTGACGATATTAGATGCATCTCCTTTTTCAAATACGTGTTCAGCAAAAGCAGCCCTTATTCTTTCGGCAAGAATAAAAGCCCCGTTCAGGTTAGTGTTTGGAAGTATAATAAAAAACTCCTCTCCACCATACCGGGCAACAAGATCAGTGTCCCTGACCAAGAGCCATAAAATTTGGGCAGAATGGACAAGTACGAAATCACCAAACTGATGACCATGGTTATCATTGACTGATTTAAAATAATCAAGATCCAACATGATACATGACAAAGGCTGAAGATTCCTTTTGGATTTTTTATATTCGTTTTTCAGCACTTCCCGGAAATGCCGCTGATTATATAGTCCTGTTAATCCATCCTTTATAGCCAGTGTTTCCAACTTCTTCAGCGAATCTCTTATATCCTTTTCCAGTTTCCTCCTCTGCATTACCCTGCGAATAGCCCGGTTCAATGCAACAGTATTGACTTCCTGCTTAGTCAAGTAGTCACAGGCTCCCTTTTCCATGGCCTTGACACCCAGTTTCTCTTCTCCTTTAGCTACAATCATGATCACAGGGACTCCAAGTTTCTTCTTTTGAAGAGTCTGCAGAATAGCTATACCGCTTTTGTCAGGCAGTTTCTGGTTTATGAGAATGAGGTCATACTTATTGCCCGAAGCTTTTTCGATGGTTTCCTTACTTGAATGTACAAACTCAATGTTATGAGTCAGGCCCTCATAGTTGCGAAGTGCGGTTTTTATGTTTTTAAATACAGGAGGCTTATTGTCAGCAACCAAAATAGATATTGTGTCTTTTGACATGCTTTATTACCTCAATGTAAGCATCCATTAACTTACTTTTATAAACAATATAAGACCGCTATCTTGTCTGATCTTGAGTCACACGGTATGATTTTTATTATAGCTTTATATTGCACCTTCAATCAACCAAAATGCACTATTAAAACATCACGATTGACAAATTCTATTATGTTTCCAATGCCACCTGTAACTATCAGTGATTTCATCAAAATAAAGTAATAGTAGAAACATAAGACGAAATTGTCAAGCAAAGTTAAAAAACCGAATGACATTTGTAATGATTATAATGTTAATATTAATTCATATCATCAACCGAAAAAGAGACCATTCCCTATGAAAATAATAGACGGGTTAGAGAATTTAAAAAAGAAACTGCCCTACCCTGTTCTGACTTTAGGCAATTTTGACGGTGTTCATCTTGGGCACAAGGCCATTTTTGGAATGCTTAAAGACCGGGCCAGGGAAAAAAACGGAACATCTATAGTATTCACATTTGTGCCTCATCCTTTGAGAGTAATTGCTCCTGAGCGATCACCTAAACTTCTTACTACTTATAAAGATAAAATTGAATTAATAGGAAGTTTTGATATCGATATGATTATATGTACGCATTTTACAAAAGATTTTGCCAATATAAGTGCAGAAGATTTTTGCAGAGAAATTTTATGTAAAACACTGAATGTGAAAGAGGTGTTTATCGGCTCAAATTATCTCTTTGGAAAAGGAAGGAAAGGTTCGCCAGAGTTATTAAGAAAGATAGGCAAGGAGTGTGATTATACAGTGAAAGTAATTGATGAAATTAATATAGATAATGTCACGCTCAGCAGTTCAGTAATAAGGACTCTTGTTGCTAAAGGGAAAGTAGATGAAGCTTCGAAACTTCTTGGAAGGCTTTATTCAGTTGAAGGAATAGTCATTGAAGGAGCAAAAAGGGGTAAAAGTCTCCTTAATACACCAACCGCGAATCTTTTAACCGCTAACGAACTGTTACCTAAAGATGGTGTCTACGCTGTTACTGTTGACATTAACGGTACGCTTTATGGTGGCGCAACTAATATCGGCTGCAACCCCACTTTTGAGGATAAAAAATTCAGCTTTGAGACACATGTGCTTGATTTTGAAGGCATACTGCTGGGTAAGACTATCAGGGTAAACTTCATTAAAAGAATCAGAGATGAAATAAAATTTTCGTCAGCCGATCAACTTGCAGAACAGATGAAAGAAGATATAAAAAATATAAGAAATATCCTTAAAAATCACATGGCCAATAAGGCTTCTTAGAAATCATTTTTATTGATATGCCTTATATATGTTTAGTTGTTAATTTCGATGACCCTCTTTCCCGAATCTTTTCTTTAGTCCGTTTATAGAGTTACACTATCCCAAATGAATAAACTTGAACATTTCACTAACGAAAAGATCGAAACAGAAGAATCACAGGAGGTTAAGTCCCCCTCACTTTATAAAGTTTTTCTGATGAATGACGATTATACTACTATGGACTTTGTTATTCATATTCTGGAAAAAGTATTCCATAAACCCCATGTGGAAGCTACACAGATCATGATTCATGTTCATAAAAACGGCAAGGGGCTTGCTGGAATCTATACCCGTGAAATTGCAGAAACCAAACTTGCTGCTGTTGAAAAGCATTCCAGAGAAAATGATTTTCCCCTTACATGTACAATGGAAAGAGAGTGATGATAAACAAGGAACTTGAAATAACAATAGAGGCTACAATCAGGGATGCTGAAAACCGACGTCATGAATATTTAACAGTAGAGCATGTTTTGTTTGCGATCCTGCATGACGAATGGGGGATTGATATTATTATAAATTGCGGGGGAAGTATCCCTAAGCTGAAGAGTTTAGTAGAAGATTTCTTTGACAATAAAATACCAAAAGTTTCTGATGACTCAGACAATTACCCTGAACCAACTATCGCTTTCAGACGCGTTTTCCAGACAGCGGTTAATCACATCAGGTCAGCGGAAAAACCCGAAGCAGATTCAGGCGATATACTGTCAGCCATGCTCCTGGAAAAAGAATCCCACGCTGTTCATTTTCTGATTTCTGAAGGCATTACCAGAATCGATGTATTAAATTACATCTCCCATGGAGTATCAAAAGCTCTCGCTGATCCATTTATGGAATCACCCTTTGAATCAAAAGAATTTGCCGGCAAACAGAAATCCTCAAAAAATGATTCGCTGGAACAGTTTACCGTTGACCTGGTCAATAAAGCTTCGGAGGGTCTGATTGATCCTCTTGTCGGACGTGAAAAGGAATTGAAAAGGACTGTCCAGGTGCTTTGCAGGCGTAGAAAAAATAATGTTGTATTTGTTGGAGAACCTGGGGTAGGAAAAACAGCGATGGTAGAGGGGCTGGCCTTAAACATCTTTCAGGGCAAAATACCTAACCTGCTTAAGGACTCGCTTATATTCGGGATTGATTTGGGAGGCATGCTTGCCGGAACAAAATACAGGGGAGACTTTGAAGCGCGCCTTAAATCAACCATAAAGAGCCTTGAATCAATTCCTAATGCAATCATTTTCATTGATGAAATTCATACTTTAGTTGGAGCAGGTGCAACAAGCGGTGGCTCTATGGATGCCTCCAATATTCTTAAGCCGATTCTAAACTCCGGCAAATTGCGATGCATCGGAGCAACTACTTATGAGGAATATAAAAATTATTTTGAAAAAGACAGGGCACTCTCAAGACGTTTTCAGAAAATCGATATTGCTGAACCTGATGCAAGAGAGACATTTCATATTTTAAAGGGGCTGAAATCTTATTATGAGAAATATCACGAAGTAAAATACACAGACACCGCTCTTAAAGCAGCGTCTGAACTCTCTGCTAAATATATCAATGATAAATTCCTGCCTGACAAGGCGATAGATGTAATAGATGAAGCAGGGGCATTGTTGAAGCTTTCAGATAACTTCGATCGTAAAAAAACTGTTGGCCTGCCGGAAATAGAATCTATTGTTTCAAAAATAGCTCGAATACCTAAACGCAATGTTTCTACATCGGACATGGATAAACTTAAAAAACTTGAAGGCGAATTGCAGAAGAGCGTATTCGGACAGAACCAGGCTATACATTCCATTGCCTCTTCAATAAAGAGAGCCCGTGCCGGTCTTGGCTCGCCTGATAAACCGATAGGTTCTTTTCTGTTCACGGGCCCCACAGGTGTCGGAAAGACCGAAGTTTCAAAAACAGTTGCAAATGTTCTGGGTGTAAAGTTCATTCGCTTTGACATGAGTGAATATATGGAGAAGCATACTGTCGCTCGTTTAATAGGGGCGCCTCCCGGCTATGTTGGATTTGATCAGGGTGGGCTTTTAACCGAAGAAATCAGGAAACACCCATACAGTGTTCTTTTAATGGACGAAATAGAAAAGGCACATCCAGACATATTCAGCATTTTGTTGCAGGTAATGGATTACGCTACACTGACTGATAATAACGGCAGGAAGGCTGACTTTCGTAATGTAATTCTTATCATGACCTCAAATGCCGGCACCAGTGAAATGAGTAAAGAAAATATAGGATTCGGTGACCGGAGCAAGGACATGATGACTAAAGGTAACGATGCAATTAAAAGATTATTCAGCGCCGAATTCAGAAACCGTCTTGACTCAACTATAACATTTAATTCCCTTTCGCCGGATATAATGAAAAAAGTTGTTGACAAATTTACATCAGAACTTAGTCAACAGCTCAAGCAGAAAAAAGTCGCGGTAACCGTGACTGACTCCGCAAGGGACTGGCTGGCAACGCATGGCTATGATCCTCAGTTCGGTGCTCGTCCGCTTGGCAGACTTATACAGACAAAGATTAAGGATATTCTCTCTGAAGAAGTACTGTTTGGGAAACTGTTTAAAGGCGGCAGAGTTTTAATTGATATAGATAACGACAATCTAACTTTCGATTACTCCTAAATGAACTACCCCGATGCAGAGCATCGAGGAATTATTTTGATCAATTGAAACCTGTTTTATTTATCTAAATGCCTGTATTTCAATTACCGGACGATCTGATTTTTCCATCTCCTGACCTCGCAGATGACAACGGTCTGCTTGCAGTTGGCGGTGACCTGAGTAAACCACGTCTGCTACTTGCTTATTCAAAAGGAATTTTCCCCTGGTATTCTGAAGGTGATCCCATCCTGTGGTGGTCTCCTGACCCACGAATGATTTTAGTGCCAGCCAAATTCAAGTGTTCGAGAAGCCTTAAGCAAAAAATAAAAAAAGGCGGTTATCATGTCACAATGGATTCGGCATTTGAATCGGTTATCATGCATTGTGCATCTGTTCATAACAAAAGCGATGGAGCTACATGGATTACTGATGAAATGATGGAAGCTTACATTCAGCTACACAGATCAGGTGTTGCCCATTCAGTAGAAACATGGTTTGATGATAAACTGGTTGGAGGACTGTACGGGGTTTCTCTAGGTTCTGCATTCTTCGGAGAATCAATGTTTGCAGAAAAAAGCGATGCCTCCAAGGTTGCATTTGTTTTTCTTATTCAACAGCTGCA
Organism: uncultured Nitrospiraceae bacterium; assembly: GCA_964626925.1. GTDB lineage: Bacteria > Nitrospirota > Thermodesulfovibrionia > UBA6902 > UBA6902 > CAZVHL01. The sequence goes on along the minus strand of CAZVHL010000011.1, from coordinate 1,677 downwards.
AAAATGGGAATTTACCCTGATCGACTGTCAGATCACCACCGCCCACCTTAAAACTTTCGGTGCCCATGAAGTATCCCGACATAAATTTATGACATTATTGGAATCTGCCTTAATAGTAGGTACTAAGAAGGGAAAATGGAACTTTGACGAAAAGCTCCAAAAATCAGATTAATCAGGCACGGCACCGGTTGTATTTTTAAGGTTTCTTGTATTACCGTAGTATGTTAAATCAAAGCAGGTAACTAGTATGTGTCGATTATGAAAATATCAATTTATATTCTACAATCATTCTATGTATAACGATCATTTTGGGTTTAGCGAAGCACCATTCTCTATAGCACCGGATCCCCGTTATCTTTATATGAGCGAGCAGCACCGTGAAGCACTGGCCCATCTTATATTCGGGTTTAACAGTGACGGAGGATTTGTACTCCTTACAGGTGAAGTAGGAACAGGCAAAACTACAGTATGCAGGTGTCTGCTGGAACAGGTTCCTGAGTATGCTTCAATAGCCTTCATTTTTAATCCAAAACTGACAGTTGAAGAGTTGCTCGCAACTATATGTGATGAATTCGGCATAAAATATCCGGATGGCAATTCCAGCATTAAGGTTTTTGTCGACTCGATAAACAGTTTTTTGCTTGCCTCTCATGCAGAGGGACGAAAAACTGTTCTTATCATAGATGAAGCCCAGAACCTCACTGAAGATGTCCTTGAGCAATTACGGCTTTTGACTAATCTAGAAACAAACCAGCAAAAATTACTACAGATAATCCTTTTGGGACAACCTGAACTGAGGGACAAATTGGCTTCACAGGAACTTCGCCAGCTTTCACAGAGGATTATAGCCCGTTACCACCTGGGCGCCCTTTCTAAAAGTGATGTCAATTCATACGTAAGGCACCGCCTCTCGGTATCAGGCACTAAAGAGCAACTATTTTCTGATTCAGCCATAAATAAACTTTATCGATTAACAGGTGGAGTCCCTCGCTTAATCAATGTAATATGCGACCGTGCACTTCTGGGTGCATTTGCCCAGGAAAGGCCTGATGTCTCCAAATCCATCCTTAAAAAAGCTGCTGGCGAGGCATTAGGAGAACTGAAAAAAAATCGACAGTCAAATTTCAGTAAGGCTGCGATATGGGTATCTCTAGTATTTGTGCTTGTTATTTTCGGGGTTGTCCTTGCAACCACTTATTATAAGACCGAACCGCTGAATGATAACAAGTTGGAAAAATCTGAATTGATCGCGCCTGAACCAATCGTTCCTGTCACTGCAATGCCTGAACCCATCCTGCATGATAATCTGCAATGGCCTGATAATATCCCGATTAATGACAGTACGGAAATAACATTTCAAAAACTTTTCAGTCAATGGAACATTTCATATAATCAAGACGATAGCGATTCAATGTGCAAATTTGCCAAGACCAATGGATTGAACTGTTTACATAAAAAAGGCAATCTGCGAAGTCTTCTCCAATTAAACCGCCCGGCTGCGTTACAATTATTTAATGACCAGGGCCAGAGTTATTATATCGCCATGACCTCTGTTACAGGAGAAACAGCCACTGTAATAATTGGGTCAGAAAGTGTCGTTATTCCTGTCAGTATAATCGAACCGCACTGGTTCGGCGACTACATTATACTTTGGCGACCTCCTCCTGATTACCCCGG
>CAZVHL010000010.1:0-23593 GCA_964626925.1 uncultured Nitrospiraceae bacterium | reverse complement strand
ATCGCCAACGTCAACGTCTTCCGTTCCCTTTTTATCATCAACAGAGATTGCTTCATCTATCTGAGGTTTAGGGGCTTCTATTTTCTTTTTCTCGTCAGCAGATATTTCTTCAGCTATCTCATGTTTGCGGATTGATGAACGTTTGGACGATATATCCTTCTTTTTTTCTGCTGATGTCCGGGGATACAGCTTTATAATCCTTTCGTCCTTTATATAGGCCTTCATTATAAGGGCAGAGGGATAATAACGTTTTACACTTTGAGTGATTTTTTCCGCATCCATGCGATCAGCAAACTTCCCGAGACGAACAGAATAGTATTGCCCGATTTTTTCTACCCTGAGATAATTGAGGTCTTCCTGATTCAGTTTGTTTATTAAAAAATCATATTCTTTCCTGGCCCTCTCTATCTCTTTTAAGCTGCTGACCTGTATCGTATAGACCAGTTCGTATGCATGAACCTCCAAAGGCTGGAGAGTTAATAAAAGAAAATATAAGAGGCAACTTACTACAATTAAACTTAATCCGTTTCTGCGTAAATTATTTTTCATTTTCCCTGTCCGTCTAACTCTACTTATTTCAACAATAAAACGCACCTTATTTCTATTCGGATAGATTGTTTAGAGCCTTTAATCAAGGTTATATGGATTAAGGATAGACGACACTGAGCTATAGCCTGTTGATTAATATCGGAAATCCATAAAATCCACTCAGGATGAAGCTTTCTATTGGTTAGAATCAGTTCAAGTTCTGCTTATAAAGTCCGATAAGATTTCTAAATCAGGATGCAATAATAAATCAATATTACGGAGGATATTATGCAGAAACACGCTTCTACAGAAACAAACAGTAAAAAAGAAAAAAAGAGTTTTGGCCTAAAAAAACTTTATCTCAAGTCCAAGTCCTTCTGTAAAGTTACTTTCAGGCTCCCGAAAAAAGCTGCACCAAATGCTGAAACAGTTACGATTGCAGGAGATTTTAATCAATGGGACACAAGCGAAACCAAACTGCAGAAACTGAAAAACGGCGACTTTAAAATTACTTTAGAACTTCCCTGCAATATGGAATACAAGTTCAGGTATCTGATAGATGACAGTCGCTGGGAAAACGACTGGAATGCTGACAGATATATCCCCAATTCTTTTGGAAGCGAAGATTCACTCGTAATTGTTTAGATCCCCTGAACAGGAACATGTCTCATCCAACAAGGTCATTCTTGATCGAATAATATGTTAGTTCAGCATTGGTCTTCATTCTCATCTTGTCGAGAATACGGGTCCGATATGTACTGATAGTTTTTACACTTAAAGACATTTCATCAGCGATTTCTGTCACTGTTTTCCCCGACGATATCATACACATCACTTCAAATTCGCGATCAGACAATGTCTGATGAAAAGGTTTCCCTGTATCAATTTCCAGGTTAAAAGCAAGTTTCTCGGCAAGAGTAGAGCTGATATATTTTCCGCCATCTGATACCTTGCGTATAGCCTCGATCAATTCATCAGGCGCACTTTCCTTTGTCAAGTATCCTGATGCACCTGCCCTTAAGACACGCACAGCATATTGCTCTTCAGGATGCATGGTCAATATCAGAATGGATAGCTTAGGTAATTCACTCTTTATCTCTTTGAGTATTTCCAATCCGCTTCTTCCGGGCATTGATATATCAAGCAGCAAAACATCACAGTCATTATTTCTTATTTTATTAATAGCTTCCTGCCCATTGCTTGCTTCATCTACAACACTTATATCGGAAGTGTCAGAAATAATCTGTTTTAGCCCCTCCCGGACAATCAGATGATCATCAACTATGATAACTTTAATCAATTATTGTCTCTCCTGATTTCAACAAAATAATTTCGATTTTATTTACGCAGTGCCCTGTCTTTTATATTGTAACATCTATTCCAGAAGGAATTACCCCTGATCAACATGATATGTTCATTGTTATTATAATGCAAGCCTGTTATTTTGTGACTCAAGTCCATAAGCAGTTGTTATAACAATCATTAACACAAGTCGATATGTTTATACGTCCGGAATCCTTAATGTTTTTTTTCAGTGAATTGGTTTGATTGCCGATCAGCGTCAGACGCTTATTCGCATTATTACAATACTTTGAGGCTGAGCATAATGTATGTATGAAGGTATCACTAATATCCACCATTTTCTCGATATAAAGAAACAGGTGTTCTACGTTACCCAATGAAGCCATGAGTGCTTTTTCAAACTCATCTTTCATATCCGCGGTCATTTTATCATAATAAACCAGCATTCCAAGATGCCCTGACTGTCTAAAATTATAATTCATTCTCGCTCACGCCTTTTAAATATTTCCCCAGCCATTCATAAAAGAAGGCATCCCCTGAATATAATTTTATCTATTACGTCAAAGTGAAATGTTAATAGCAGCTTGATTTAATATCATAAAAGATGACAATCGCAAAAGGATAGTAAGTTGAGTCCGTTTTTCTTGTAGGATTTTGTCCTACACGAAAAAGCTACTATTTTCCCATGGAGGATCTATAATTTTCATACCAACTCTCAGCGTCTTAGCATTTGAAGATACGTTATTAACCCAGATTTAAGCGCGATTTCCTATCCTGGCTGTGGCCGAAATTGCATTTATTGTAAATAAACATTACATAATATAAATTTAATTGAAATATATGCATAAATTGTTTACAATTAATAAATACCGCTTATGCTTAAAAAAATTGGAATTTCTAAATAATATTTGCCATATAATTAATAAGATCAAATACTTGATTAAATAAAATTGGTAGTCATCGTTATAATACAACCATGGGAAATAGTAGAGTCATAACAGACAGGCGAAAACAGCCGACCCCTATAGTGAGCAAATATACATTTTCGGGGGGGCAAAGAAAAATCGTACGAAGGATGCCTGATAAACAGAAACATTTATTCGTCGACCTGTACAGTACAAGGCTGCTATTGATTGTGATTGCGCTTCTTTTACTGAGTTGTACAGATGCATTTTTTACACTCGCACTGATAAATAAAGACGTAGCATATGAAGCCAATCCCATAATGGCCTCTGTCTTATCGCATGGTGTGCTCCCATTTAATATTGTCAAGTTCACAATGACAGCTTTTGCTCTTATTGTATTATGCCTTTTCAAAAACGCAAGGATCACTCGAATCAGCCTGCCTGTTTTGATCAAGATTTATATAGCGATTGTAGCTTACGAGTTTTATCTTTTTACTATATAAAATCCCTGTCCCCCCAACACCACTTTTTATTACTTTATTTGTTATAAAAGACTATCCTGCATTATTCATAATAAGGAGGTTGAATTGAGGCTCTTTTTAATATCATTTTTCCTGATTTATGGTCTGATGCATCTGTACGCTTTTCTGAAAGCAAGATCAGCACTTTTGTTAACTTACAGATCAATAATTCCTCTGATTCTTTTCATGGGGGTAATGATCTTTGCTCCGATTATTGTCCGCTACGCAGAAAACATGGAATTCGAATTTCTGGCCATGGTCATGTCGCATACGGGTTACATATGGATGGGTTTACTATTCCTGTTTATATCTATCTCCATTTTAGTTGATATCCTGAAACTGACAATCTATCTAGCTGGATTCATATTTCATGCAAAATTATCCGCAATTAGCATCCCTTCAAAAATTTCTTTTTACATACCTCTTCTGTTTTCGATACTCACCGCCGTATATGGAAATTTTGAGGCTAATGACATTCGCATTGAGCATGTGACAATTAAGACATCAAAAATACCGAAAGCATTGAGCGGCTTCAGAATAGTGCAGATTTCAGACATTCATCTTGGTTTGATCGTACGGGAAAAACGGTTAAAGATAATTCTCGACGAAGTTAAAAAAGCAAAGCCCGATATTCTGGTATCTACCGGAGACCTTGTAGATGGACAGATAAACAAGCTCAAAGGGCTTGCAGAATTATTGAGGGACATTAATCCACAACACGGCAAATTTGCAATCTCAGGGAATCATGAGTTTTATGCGGGGTTTAAACAGGCGATGGATTTCACAAAAAGGGCAGGTTTTTCGCTACTAAGAGGAAAATCCGTTGTCATCGCAGACGCAATAAATCTCTCCGGCATTGATGACCGGTCAGGGAAAAATCATCCAATGTTTAACAGCATATCTGAAAAAAAATTACTCTCAGGGCTGGATCGTAAAAAATTTACAGTACTTCTAAAGCATAGACCACTAGTAAGTAATAATGCGCCTGGCCTGTTTGATCTTCAGCTGTCAGGACATACTCATAAAGGGCAGATCTTTCCTTTTAGCCTGATAACCGGTTTGTATTATCCGAACGATTCCGGGTTTATGGAACTGTCAAATAATGCAAAACTTTATGTTAGCCGCGGCACCGGCACATGGGGCCCGCCTATTCGTTTCCTGTCTCCGCCTGAGATTACGGTCATAGAATTAGTCAGGGAACAATAATTGACTTGCCAAACACTCTAAAGTTATCCTCTTTATCATGGAAAAAGTTGTTACCACAAATAGAAAGGCATATCATGATTATCATATTCAGGACACTTATGAAGCAGGGATCATGCTTCAGGGCACCGAAGTCAAGTCATTGAGGGAGGGTAGGGCTAACCTCAAGGACAGCTATGCAATTATAAAGGATGGGGAAATATTCCTCCTGAATTGTCATATAAGCCCTTACAGCCATGGAAATATGCAGAACCACGATCCCGAAAGAACGCGAAAACTTCTGTTGCATAAAAAGGAAATTAACAAACTATGGAGTAAAACCGGACAGCAGGGGTTCACACTGATTCCGTTGAAAATATACTTCAAAGACGGAAAGGCTAAAGTTGTATTAGGGGTGGCCAAAGGAAAGAGGCATTATGAAAAAAGGGCGTCAATTAAAGAAAGAGAAGCAAAGAGAGAAATTGAGAGACATCTAAAAGACAGGAATTAGATTACAGTACATAGGATCAGCAGCTTTTGTATGAACAATATTATTTGTTAGTCAAAGATACCAGTCCCGGCAGGTCCTTCCCTTCGAGGAGTTCCAGTGCAGCGCCTCCACCGGTCGATATAAAAGAAATGCTTTCCGAAACACCTGCCCTGCTTACAGCCAGGTCTGTATCACCACCACCCACAATAGTAAGGGCATAGGCATCAGCTACTGCATGTGCTATGGAAAATGTCCCTCTTGAAAATGCATCCACTTCAAATACCCCCATAGGGCCGTTCCATAATATAGTCTTTGCACTTTCTAACGCTTCTGTAAATAGCTTGACAGACGCAGGACCTATATCCACAGCTTTCCAGCCATTTGGTATCTCCTGTGCTGTTACAAGCTTGGTCTCGGCTGCTGCTTCAATGCTCTGAGCTATCACACAATCAACCGGCAGGTAAAATTTTATCCCCTTTGCAATAACACCTTTTCTTATATCATTAGCAAGTTCAAGCATGTCATTTTCTACAAGGGACTCGGCAACATTGTACCCCATAGCCTTCAGGAACGTAAAGGCCATTCCTCCGCCTACGATCACCTTGTCCACCTTGTTTTCAAGATTGCGGATAACATCTATTTTTCCCGAAACCTTTGCACCTCCAAGTATTGCAACAAATGGCCTTACAGGATGATTGATTACACCCTGAAGATATTCAATCTCTTTTTGAAGGAGAAAACCTGCTGCTGACGGCAGAAATTTTGTAATACCCACTATTGAAGAGTGAGTTCTATGAGAAGCTCCAAAAGCATCATTTACAAAAAAGTCCGCCAGCTTCGCCAATGACCTGCTGAATTCCTCGCTGTTTTCTTCTTCACCTGGATGAAATCTTAAATTTTCAAGCAGGATAATATCTCCATCAGCCATTTTACTGACTGCTGCTTCAACCCTCGGGCCAACGCAATCAGGGATAAACATTACTTCCTTCTTAATCAATCTCTGTAGTCTTCTTGCAATAGAGGCGAGTGTGTATCTGTTGTCAGGCCTGCCTTTAGGTCTTCCAAGATGAGAGGCGAGAATAATTTTACATCCTTCATCAATCGAATAATTTATTGTAGAAAGTGCTGAACGGATCCTCCTGTCATCAGTAATATTGAGATTTTCATCAAGAGGAACGTTAAAATCCACTCGAATGAATAACTTCTTACCCCTGATATCCAGGTCTTTAATAGAGAGTTTTTCTAATACTCCCTTAATTGGAATGGAAGAATCATCGTTCATAGTTCTTATTTCTTACTATCAATATACAGAATCAAGTCCTTAAGACGTGAGCTGTAACCCAATTCATTGTCATACCACGAAAGAATTTTCACCAGTTTCCCCCCTAATACTTTTGTAAGCGCCGCATCAAGTATGGAAGAATACGGGTTGCCGCTAAAATCAATAGATACACATGGATCTTCACAATATTTCAAAATACCCTGCATCGGACCGTCCGCGGCTTCTTTGAGAGCTGCGTTGATAGTCTCTTCTGTAGCCTCCTTTTCAACTTCAGCAACAAGGTCAACCACAGATACATTAGGAGTTGGTACACGTATTGACATGCCATCCAGTTTCCCCTTTAAATGTGGCAGTACAAGTCCTACAGCCCTTGCAGCACCTGTGGTGGTAGGTATCATCGAAAGCGCCGCAGCCCTTGCTCTCCTCAAATCTTTATGAGGGAAATCAAGAATACGCTGATCATTTGTATAAGCATGAATAGTGGTCATGAGACCGTATTTGATCGTAAATTTCTGATCAATAACCTTGGCGATAGGTGCAAGACAGTTTGTAGTGCAGGATGCATTCGAAATGATCTTGTGAGCAGATATATCAAGGCTCTCCTCATTCACTCCCATGCATATAGTAGCATCAGGCTCTTTGGCCGGAGCTGATATGATCACCCATTCAGCACCTGCAGTTAAATGTTTTGAAGCCCCTGCCTTATCAATAAAATGTCCGGTTGATTCAAGGACAACATCGACATTAAGTTCTTTCCAGGGCAGCTGCGCCGGATCTGTTATAGCAGTGACCCCGATCTCCTTGTTGTTTATCACAATGCTGTTATCTTTTGCCTGAATATCAAAGTCAGCAACACCGTGAATAGAATCATACTTCAAAAGGTAGGCTAACGTTTTTGCATCTGTAAGATCATTAATTCCAACTATCTCTATTGCGTCTACTCCCTTACATGATCTTAGAAAGTTTCTCCCGATTCTTCCAAATCCATTGATACCTACACGCATTGCCATTATTCCCTCCTTTAACTGTTATATAACTTAATATTATCTGATTTTTATATTAATGCAAGGCTATTCCCTGATTCAGGAATTATACCTCCATTACTTCCTCTTCTTTATGAGAAATCGTCTCATCAACCTTCTTTATAAAGGAATCTGTGGCTTTCTGTACCTCGTCCATTGAACGCTTTGTCTCATCTTCACTAATATGCTCTTCTTTCTCGATTTTTTTCATTTCTTCATTGCTGTCCCTGCGAATATTCCTCAAAGTAACCTTAGCCTCTTCTCCCCGTTTATGCACCTGCTTTACTATCTGTTTTCTTCTCTCCTCTGTAAGCTGCGGGATCGCTATCCTGATAATTTTTCCATCATTGCCCGGATTGAGCCCCAGGTCTGACTTCTGGATAGCCTTTTCGATCTCAACTATAATCTTGGGATCCCACGGCTGGATAGTAATTAATCTGCTCTCAGGTACACTTAATGTTGCAACATGATTAATAGGCGTAGGGGTACCGAAAAAATCAACTAAAATACCGTCAAAAATAGACAACGAAGCCCGCCCGGTTCTTATGCCGGAAAGGTCCTTCTTTAAGGCTTCAAGAGCCTTCTCCATCTTTTCTGCCATTTTTTTTCTCGCTTCTTTTTGCATAAGAACTTATCCCCCCTTTACCAGTGTCCCGATTTTTTTGCCTTCTAATATTTTCCGGATATTGTTTTTCTTCATGAGGCTAAAAACAATAATCGGAAGGTCATTATCCATACAGAGTGAAATGGATGTAGAATCCATGACCTTCAGTCCTTTTTGCAGTACATTGATATATGAGATTTCATTATATTTTTTTGCCTTGGGATTTTTCATCGGGTCACTGTCATAAACTCCGTCAACCTTTGTTGCCTTCAGTATAACATCGGCACCGATTTCCACAGCTCTCAAGGCTGCAGCGGTATCTGTAGTAAAGTAAGGATTACCCGTACCAGCAGCAAATATTACAAACCTTTTCTTCTCAAGATGCCGTATAGCCCTTCTCCTGATATAAGGCTCTGCAAGCTCCTGCATTTCGATTGCTGACTGCACCCTTGTAGGCATACCATTTCTTTCCAGCACATTCTGGAGTGCAAGGGCATTTAGCACTGTTGCCAGCATGCCCATATAATCAGCAGATGTCCTTTCCATTCCTTCAGCACTCGCCTCAAGGCCACGAAATATATTGCCACCGCCTATAACAATAGCAACCTGAATTCCCAACTTCGTAATACTTTTGAGCTCATCTGAAATATACTGAACAAACTTCTGATCGATTCCAAAACCCTTGTCACCCATCAGGGCTTCACCGCTCAGTTTTAAAAGGACTCTTTTGAATTTAGTCTTTCGACTCTTCATGAATTTAGTCTACTTTCTCTCCCAGCTGAAAACGGACAAAACGATTAATTACTATATTTTCGCCAAGCTTGGCTATTTTTTCTACTACCAGATCTTTTATCTTTTGTTTGCCATCAGGGTCTTTAACAAAAACCTGGTCTTCCAGACATACATCAGAATAAAATTTCTCCAGTTTTCCAGCAATGATCTTTTCAACAACCTGCGGGGGTTTATCAGATACCTGTGATGCATATATCTCTTTTTCTTTTTCGATAACTTTCAGTGGAACATCCTCTCTCCTCACATAGGAAGGATTAGCTGCTGCAACATGCATCGCAATGTCCTTTATCATCCCCTGGAAATCATCCGTTTTCGCAACAAAATCGGTTTCACAGTTAATCTCCAAAAGAACCCCTAGCTTTCCCAAATGGATATAAGAGCCAATTAATCCGTCCGAAGCATCTCTGGAGGCCTTTTTGTTAGCCATTGCAAGACCTCGCTGCCTAAGGATATCCATCGCCTTTTCATGATTACCCTCTGCTTCGGTAAGGGCCTTCTTGCAGTCCATCAGGCCTACACCCGTCTGTTCTCTTAACTCTTTTACTTCACCCGCTGTTATGTTCATCCCTTCACTTCCTCCTTCCCCTGTTTCTCTTCTTCAGCTATCTTGTCTTCAATCTCTTCCTTTTCAGCAGTCTCTTCAGTTGTCTTATTTAAAATGTTCGTTCCTTCAATAACCGCATCCGACATTTTTGACGACATCAGTTTAATAGACCTTATTGCATCATCATTGCCGGGTATAACATAGTCAATATCATCAGGATCACAATTAGTGTCAACAAGTGCAACAATAGGAATCGAGAGTTTTTTTGCTTCAGCAATTGCAATAGATTCTTTCTTGGGATCAATAATAAACACTGCTCCAGGCAACTTATTCATATCTTTTACGCCGCTGAGATTTTTAACAAGCCGCTGCTTTTCAGTCTCGAATTTTGCAACTTCCTTTTTTGTCAGGAGCCCGTACGTTCCATCTTCATTCATTTTTTCGATTTTCTTCAGTTTTTCTATCCCCTGTTTGATAGTCTTGAAATTTGTAAGCATACCCCCAAGCCAACGCTGGTTTACAAAGTAGGACTCAGACCTCTGAGATTCCTCGATTATTACGTCCTGCGCCTGTTTCTTGGTACCTACAAAAAGGACCTTCTCTCCTCTGGTCGAGATGTCTCTGATAAAGTTAAAGGCAACCTCGAACATTTTGACCGTTTTCTGGAGATCGATAATATATATACCATTACGCTGTCCAAAAATATATTTCTTCATTTTTGGATTCCAGCGCTTTACCTGATGCCCGAAATGTACACCAGCCTCCAACAACTCTTTCATAGTTACAACCATAGATACCTCCTCAGTTTTTTCCTCCGTCCTTTCTCCCTTAATCCCGAAATTTCAGGACACTGTTAAGAGAGAAGATTAGATGGACGTGTGATATTTAATCAGAAAAAATAATCTTCTGACTTCAAGTACTAATAAGGTTATCATAACTATATGAATTATTGCAATTATATTTATTGCGTATATGTACTTGTCATAAATAGGAATATGCTTGAAAAAGCATGATATGCAGAAGTGCTATAATACTGCCATATAAAATTTATCGTGCTTATACCGGGAAGAGGGGTAACGTGATGAAAACAAATATTTTTACCTGTTTAATACCGCTTTTTATGGCAGTATGTTTATTTAGCTTTACCGCCTGTGCAGAAAACAATGCAGAAGACCTCTTTAAAACAGCACAATTCGAAGAACTGCAGAACAACAGGGAACATGCAGAGATACTCTACAAAGAAATTTTAGCCAACTACCCTGATAGTGAGTATTCAAAGAAGGCTGAAAAGAGATTGTCAGAACTTAACGATAAATAAAATAACTAGAAGGTTTCTATAGGGCTACTTAACTCGATCTCTGCTTGTTGCAAGTTCCGAAATCGAAATATTATCTTTTAAAATAAAGATCAGGCCTACTATTATTATGAATCCCATTGCTACAAGCCAGGCAATAATCCCGAAGCTTGCTGCAATTGCTTCTGAAATGCCGAAGACTTCATGAAGTGCTACTACGCATGCTAAATGAAAAGAGCCAAGAAAGGCAGGGGTCGGGAATAAAGAAATGAATATACCGATTGAAAGGCTAACAATAAACATTGCAGGGATTACAGGCAATTGAGATTCCAGTCCAAATGCCAGTAAAATGGGATAATATGTAAGCACCATGGCACCCCACACCAGAAAAGACAATATAAGTGCTGCCAGAAATCCACGTACATCTTTTAGAATCTTCAGTCCGTCAGTAAATGAATCAACCATCTTTACAATCTTTTCTCCCCATTTATGCGGAAGGGGCCTGATACAAGTTTTAACTATTTTCATGGCCCAATCGTTTTTATGCTGAAGCAGGACAAAGAATGAAAAGATCGCTATAGCCAGGACAAAGCTGGTCCATCCAAAAGTTTTCATTATACTCATGAGGTTGTGATTACCTCCCGAACTGCCCTGTGATAATATATCGGCACTGAATAGCAGTACGCCAATCAGCAGACCCAGAAACAGCAGCAAGTCAAATAGTCTCTCAACAACTATTGTTGCAAAAGAAGCGCTGAAGCTGATGTTCTCTTTTTTCCCAAGCAGGTATGCTCTTATAAATTCCCCTGCTCTGGCAGGTAGAACATTTCCCATAAATCCAACCATTAAAGGGGAAAAAAGGTCTGTTGTCTTCACATCCTTGATTGAACTGACAAGATAACGCCATCTCATCGCCCTGAACAAAAAAGTCAAAGCAATAAGCAGCACAGCTGGGATTAAGTAAATGTACTTAACGGCCTTGAGAGCTTTTCCAAGCTCCTCAAGTGAGACGTTTTTGAAGGCGATATAAGAAAATAAAATGACTATTATAAGGCCGATTATCAGATTCAGGTATTTTTTATTCATGGAGATAAAGGAGTTTGTATTATAGCTGTAAAATTACTTAACAATCAAGCGCGGGTATAAACTAACCCATATTATTTATCAGGCAAAGCAGGCAAATGTACTTGTTAAGTTGATCTATTTATTTTTCAACCATGCCTATAATCTCTACAATTTTATCCACGATAAGCTCTATTGCCTTGTCCCCTTTTTCTTTGTCAGCTTTATGCGGATTGCCCCATACTCCACCCTTCCAGTATTTCATCTTATCTTTCACAATGAACGGTTTCGGGAATTGTGGATATTCTTCATCCGAACGCCCCTGCACAAGCCCCGGAGCCAAAGAAATAACAAGAGATGTCTCGATTTCTCCAGCATGTGAATCATTGGGAGTTTCGGCAAGCTCCGACAGTTCCTTATGAAGCATGTCATACGGGCAAAGGACAGCGATATTCAATCCATCCAGCTTTTCTATTAATTCTTCAGCTACTTCCTTTAATGCAGAAGAATGAAGCCCTCCTCCATGTCCTGTTACGAGAAATATATTTCTCAGCCCTTTGTTGTATGCGTCCCTGACAATGTCGTAAGTAATTCGCCTCAGAGTGCCTGGAGTCAGGCCTATGGTCCCGGGGTGCTGACTCGTCGACGTACACACTCCATAATAAACCGGAGGGGCAAGAAAGACATTTTTTTTCTTAATTACACGTTTAAGTATCTCATAAATTATCAGTGTATCCGTATTCAGAGGGAGATGATTTCCATGCTCTTCCACAGTTCCAAAAGGGAAAATGATTGTCTTGGTCTCTTTAAGATGTTTTTTAAATTCAGCCATAGTAATATATTCAAGTATCATAAGGCCCTCCAGTAAATATAAATTTTGAGTTATTATACATGATAGTTGCAACCATCTCCAAAGTATTTTATACGCTGCAACTTATTATATAAATGATGAAACTTATTGTCCTGGGAAGTGGTACCTGTGTGCCGTCACTTATAAGGAGTTCACCCGGTTATTACCTGGAAGCAGATGGATGTAAGGTCCTGGTAGATTGCGGCAGTGGTACGATTCATCAGCTTGAACGGTCGGGGAAAAGCTATAAGGATATTGATGCGGTATTTCTGACCCATAAACACCCGGACCATTTCGCAGACCTTATGCCTTTAATACATGCCCTTCTTTATACACCCGAATTCAATCGTGAAAAAGAACTGCTGATTGTAGGACCGCAGGGATTTAAGGAGTACTATAACAAAGCAATAGATCCAATATTATTTGCGTCAGACGGTTTTTCAATACATATAATCGAAATTATCGATGAGTTCGACTTCTCACCCTTTCATATACGCTCGACCAAGACCGTTCACTCTGATGACAGCATCGCCTACCGGTTCGAATATAATGGTAAATCTCTTGTCTTCACCGGAGATGCGGATTACGACCAGGGCTTGATCAATTTTGCTGAAAATGCTGACCTTATAGTTGCAGACTGTTCATTCCCCAGTGTTATGAAGGTCAAAGGGCATCTCAGCTCAATTGAATGTGGATTGATTGCTCACAAGTCAGGAGCAAACAAGCTGCTCCTGTCACATATATATCCCTCTGATATTTCGGACGCTGAAAGGATGAATGAAGCAAAAGAAAATTTTAAGGGAGATGTCATGCTTGCAGAAGATCTCATGGAAATTTTAATCTGAAGTGATAAATTAAAGAGCAAAAATGCAATATGAAAATATTCTACTCTCCTGAATGCCTGAGCTACTCCCATCCGGGTCATCCTGAATCTCCGGCGCGTGCCCGATATACATATGAATACCTTGAGAAAAACGGCTTTGAATTTATTGATCCCAAACATTGCTCAGATGAAGACATTCTACTGGCTCATACCGCAAAGCTGCTTGAAAGCGTAAAGAATGAAAGTTTTGTTGACTTTGACACGCCGGCCTTCACAGGAGTTTTTAATATTGCCAAATTATCTGCTGGAAGCGCAATTAATGCTGCAATGCATTGTCTTGATAAGCAAGAAAACACGTTCTCCCTAATGCGGCCTCCCGGTCACCATGCTACCAGGAACAACCTTGGAGGCTTTTGTTATTTCAACAACATAGCTATAGCCTGCCTGAAAGCTCAAAAAGATAATGACCATGTGAAAAAAGTTGCTATAGTGGATTTTGACTGCCATCATGGAAACGGCACAGAAGACATTATGCTGGGAAAAAAGGATTTTCTTTATCTGTCTCTACACCAGAGTCCGCTTTATCCCGGCACCGGGCAAGCGAGCAGGGACAATTGTATAAACTATCCCCTGCAGGCAAATACAAGTCCGGAGCAATATCTTTCGGCTTTGGAAGAGGGACTTCATCAGGTGGAGAAGTTCAATCCTGACCTGCTGGCAGTCTCTGCCGGATTTGATTCATATAAGCTTGATCCTATCACAAACCTTTCTCTTGAGAAGATAACATTTTATGAAACCGGAAAGATGCTGGCAGGATTAAAAAAGCCCTCATTTGCGGTTCTTGAAGGAGGATACAGTAAAGATCTTCCCGATTGTGTCTATCAGTTTTTGACAGGCTTTGCAAAATGAATACTATGGGCTTCAACGCTTGTGTTATAATTTCTCGAAATGAACATTAAAAACCTCGTAAAACCTAATATACTTTCTCTCCGCGCTTATCAGGCAGAGGAAATTCCGTGCAAGGTGAAACTGGATGCAAATGAAAGCCCGTATGGGTTCAGCGCTATAAAATCTGTTAATACAAACCGATATCCTGATCCGGAAGCAAAGGAGTTAAGAAAGCTCATTGCAAAAGACTTGAAAGTAAAGATAGAAAATGTGCTCCATGGTAATGGCTCGGATGAACTTATCTATAACCTGATGCTAACCTTTGGCGGACCGGTCCTGTATCCGACTCCTACTTTTTCTATGTACGGAATTATCGCTCAGGCATTGGGAGAGAAATACGCAGAGATGCCCCTTGACGAGGAGTTTGATCTTGACACTGATAAGATGTTGAAAAAAATCAAAATCTTAAGGCCCAAGCTGATTTTTCTCAGTTCCCCAAATAATCCGACAGGTAACAGCTTTTCGACTAACAGGGTAATGAAAATAATCAGGCTGTCCAACGGATTGGTAGTGGTTGATGAAGCTTACCAGCAGTTCTCCTCTAACAAATCTTTCATTCCTCTTCTTAAAAAACACAAGAACCTTATTGTGCTGAGGACATTGAGCAAGGTGGGGCTGGCTGGACTGAGAACGGGATTTCTGATTGCGCATAGAGACATAATAAATGAGGTCAATAAAGTCAGGCTGCCATTTAACCTGAATGCTCTTTCACAGAAAGTCGCAATCAATGCCTTAAAGAGCAGGAGCAAAATGAGATCAGGCATTCGTCTGATTATCTCTGAAAGGAAAAGACTCTTTAAAGAGATGAAGGAAATCTGGAATGTTGAGACTTATCCGTCAGACGCAAATTTTATTTTTTTTAAAGTCAGTGATAGCGATAAGATTTTCAAGGCACTCTTAAAAAGAGGCGTACTTATCAGAAACATGAAGGGGATAAAAGAGGGCTACTTGCGAGTTACAGTAGGAACTCCTAAAGAGAATACTATTTTCATAAAAAATCTTAAGCAACTGTTATAATTTATAAAAATTGCTGGAGGATCAGATGCCACGAAAAGCGAGTGTATCGAGAAAGACAAAGGAAACGAGCATCAAGGTCAGTATTAACCTTGACGGAAGAGGAAACTACAAGACCAACACGTCAATCCCTTTTCTTGACCACATGCTCAGCCTGATGTCAAAACATGGCTATATAGATCTCGACATACAGGCAAAAGGAGATATCGAAGTCGACTATCATCACCTCCTGGAAGATATCGGTATTGTTATGGGTGAGGCTGTTAACAAGGCCCTTGGCAAAAAATTACGCATAAGACGCTATGGAGAATCAATGACTCCCATGGATGAATGCCTTGCTCAGGTGGTTATAGATCTGAGCGGCAGACCTTATCTGGTATATAAAGTAAGAACTCCAAAAGGCAGCTCCCAGATTCAAAACCTGGGGGTTTCTCTTTTTGAAGACTTTTTCAGGGCGTTCTCGAACAATGCGGGAATGAACCTGCATATAATCCTGCATTACGGCCGTGATCCCCACCACATATTTGAGGCGATCTTTAAAGGGCTTGGCAGGGCACTGCATTCAGCAGTGGAAATCCAGTCAAAATCCAAAGGTGTGCCGTCTACAAAAGGCACTCTCTGAAAACATTTCAGATTAAAGGCACCAATTAATTTATTTTGTATCAGTCTTTTCCAAAGAAGGAGATATAAAAGGCGAACTTCTCCTTGTTGATCCTGAATGTTTAAAGACATAAAAAGGGCAAAACTATGGCAGTGCATATAATTATGTGTTAAAATTTACTCTGTCTTCTTCTTATTAATTCATCAAAGGAGGATTTCTAATATGAACATTAAGAGAATAGGTGTATTATCGAGCGGTGGAGATTGTGGTGGTCTTAATGCTGTTATTAAAGGAACTGCACAGATGGCTCAATCCCTTGGAATCGAAACAGTAATCATCCCTAATGGGTATGCAGGATTATATAATCTTATTGATACAGCACACCTTACTGTTCTTACTCCTGAAAGACTTGACCTTATACGTGCGGAGCTGGCAGGTTCTGAAGCCGGAAATTCAAGGGTAAAGATCAAGAAGATTGAAAATGAAAATAAATATGACAGAATTAAAAAGGGCCTGGAAAAACATGGAATCGACGGACTTGTTATAAGCGGTGGAGATGACACCGGAAGTGTTATAGTCGATCTTGCAGCGCAAGGTATCATCTGTGTCCATGCACCAAAGACGATGGATCTCGATCTCCAGACATACAGTGTTGGCGGTGATTCTGCTATTAACAGGATATCCGAGATGGTCAAAGATTTAAAAACCACAGGCACAACTCACAACCGGGTGATTGTACTTGAGGCATTCGGCAGGTATGCGGGGCACACGGCATTCAGGGGTGGAATAGGTGGTGATGCTGATTGCATACTTATTCCCGAAATACCTGCAGATTTTGATGTGGTATATGAGCATATGAAAGAAAGATTTATACGACGTGTGGAAAACAGTGATGTAAAGGCAGGCACTTATACAATTGTTGTTGCAGAGGGCATGACAGATGCTAAAGGTGAGTCTATTGTTGATGATAGCGCGGGACTGGATTCCTTTGGACACAAGAAACTTGCCGGTGCTGGAAAGTATACAAGGAATAAACTTGAAGCGATCATGAAGCAGGACCCTGATATGAAGGAGTTCATGAAAAGAAATAATATATCGGTTTCAGGTGTATATGAACTACCTGAAATCAGAGAAGTTACTCCGGGACATCTGGTGCGTTCTGGACGCTCCACATCTTATGATGTAAATTTTGGCAGGGAAGTCGGTGCTGCTGCTGTTGTTTTAGTGACAAAAGGACTCGGTGGAAATACGGTGATCAATGTAAGAGGAACTAAAATAAAATACAAACCCACAGCAGAAGTCATCAAGCAGAGACATGTTGATCTTAATACTATCTCATTCTATGAAACCCTCGGCACCTGTTTCGGACGCAAACCCGTCAAATTCAATCCTGAACTTGTAGAGGAAAAAGGGGAGATCGAGAGGGAGTATTAAAAAGAGAACTCTCAACTTTTAGTTAACAGCACCTCAATCTTACTTTATGCCTGATTTGCAGAGCCTAATACATTAATATTTTTATGTTTGTATAGCTCTTTGAGTGCATCCCTTGCAGGCCCCAGAAATTTTCTCGGATCAAATTCAGCCGGCTTTTCTACAAACACCTTTCTGACCGCAGCCGTCATAGCCAGCCTGCCGTCAGAGTCAATATTTATTTTACACACAGCTGACTTGGCAGCCCTTCTAAGCTGATCTTCGGGAATGCCTATAGCATCCTTCAACTGGCCGCCATGATCGTTTATCATTTTGACTATATCCTGAGGTACGGAAGAGGATCCATGCAGGACAATGACAAAGCCGGAAAGCTTTTTCTCGATCTCTTCAAGTATATCGAACCTTAGAGGCGGAGGGACAAGGTTGCCTTCTTTGTCTCTTGTACATTGATCGGGTCTGAATTTGTTTGCACCATGTGAAGTTCCGATAGAAATGGCCAGACTGTCAACACCTGTCCTCTTAACAAATTCTATCACCTCTTCGGGTTTTGTATATGTTGATTTCTCTGCAGACACATCATCTTCAACACCCGCTAGTTGTCCCAACTCTCCCTCAACCGTTACATCATGCTGATGTGCATATTCCACAACCTTCCTGGTCAGCTCTATATTGTCATCAAATGAGTGATGGGATCCGTCTATCATTACCGAGGAGAATCCGTTATCTACACAGTCCTTGCAAAGCTCAAATGTATCACCATGATCCAGGTGAAGAGCTATCGGAATTTCACAACCAAGTTCCTTGACATACTCAACAGCGCCTTTTGCCATATTTCTGAGAATTGTAGAATTTGCATATTTACGGGCACCAGATGAAACCTGCAGAATTACGGGTGATCTGGTCTCAACGCATGCCTGCAGAATAGCCTGCATCTGTTCCATATTGTTAAAATTATATGCTGGTACCGCATATTTGCCTTCCATCGCTTTTTTAAACATCTCGTTTGTATTGACCAGCCCCAAGTCCTTGTAGCTAACCATATTGTCTTTCTCCTTATATATGATGCTTTATTAACATTAGCAGTAGATAGCCCATTTTCTCTTATTTATTCTTAAGTGGAATCCTGAACCCGGAATTGATTTTATTTAGTTTCCCGGCTGGACACAAATTTCTCAGAAATTATCTGACCCTTCCTATCATTATCTCCAGATTCGATTTCGCCCTCGATATCCTGTCCGGCAATAAATTCTTCAGTCATTCTGAAAGCTACATCATCAGTAAACTGCTTTGGAGGGTGCTTCATAAAATACGCGGAAGGTGAATACAGTGCTCCTCCTTTTCCTCTCTCAAGTGCAAGTTTACAACATCTGACAGCATCTATAACCACACCCGCAGAGTTTGGAGAATCCTCTACGGACAATCGAAGTTCAAGGTTCATCGGGATATCACCAAACAGCCTTCCTTCCATTCGAATAAAGCATATCTTGTTGTCTTTCTGCCAGGGCACATAATCGCTCGGACCAATATGGATATTATCAGCATCAAGCCTTTCATCCATTATTGACTGGACTGCTTCAGTCTTTGATCTCTTTTTTGAGGTCAGTCTGTTTCTGTTGAGCATATTGAGAAAATCCGTATTACCACCGGTATTAAGCTGATATGTCCTGTCTATTTTAACCCCCCTTTTTCTGAACAAATCTACCAGGGTACGGTGAGTGATAGTAGCGCCAAGCTGGGCCTTTATATCATCACCAATGACAGGCAGGTTTTTCTCTTTGAATTTTTTCGCCCATATAGAATTACTCGCTATAAAAACCGGGATATTGTTAATGAATCCTATACCAGCTTCGAGTGCACATTCGGCATAGAACTGCGTGGCCTGCTCAGAACCCACCGGGAGATAATTTAAAAGCATTTCAGCTCCGGAGTTTTTCAGTATGGCTGTGACATCTTCTTTAGCAGGCTCCTTTTCGCCACTTAACATAAAAGTCTGTTTCACATCATATTCCCTCATATGATCCGAAAAGCCGTCGAGGATACGTCCCATATTAACCATTGCATTGGCCCTGGGCATATCAGGCGAAAACACTTCGGTACAGTTGGGAGGCGCAAAAATAGCCTCATTGATGTCTTTGCCAACTTTTCTTTTATCTATGTCGAACGCAGCAACCACCTTGATGTCAAAAGGCTTATAGCCTCCAATATCCCAATGCATCAATCCGGTTGCGTCAGTTTCGTTTACGCTTTTGTAATACTCGATCCCCTGGAGCAACGAACATGCACAATTACCGAGACCGGCTATTGCGATTTTAATTTCCCCCATATTCACTACCTCCATGACATCAGGATTTTACAGATAAATAATGATAACGCTACAATCTCAAATGATTTTTGGTTAAGAATAATACAAAAATCATATCAGAAACATCTTATACAATCAATATATATTTTAAATTCAGTATACGAAACATTCAAAATGAAGAATTATTACTATGCTACAGGCAATTTCAGGTGCAACCATCACAACCAAACGGATTTTATAGATTTTTATAAGTTTGTTGTAAATGAGCAAGGCTTTATGTTACGCTTTGAAAGATTAAATTTTTCTGGAAGAAATTCTTTAATATGTACTGTCAAGCCTGCATTTATTATCTGCTCTTGAAGTTACTGCATAAAAGGAGTCTGTGAATAATGTCAGAGAGCGTAATGGTCGTAAAAAACAGATTGATAAGCCCCTTTATTAACATCAAGGACAATGGATGTTTGATAACCGGCAATGATCAAGTTTTCGATAATATTATTGAAAACCACTCATTCATGCCAAGAAGTGAAGCAGAGTACAATTTTGACTTTAAGCAGGTAATCCCATATGTGATCATTTGTAATGCGAATGAGTATCTTCTCTTGAAAAGAACCAGCCAACAGACAGAAAAAAGGCTTCATAATAAATACTCACTTGGTATCGGGGGCCATATAAATCCGGCTCCCAGTATACCGGAGAAAAATATTATTACTAACGGATTATATAAAGAACTTGGTGAAGAAATTTCGCTAAACGATCCGGGCAAACTACAGTTCATAGGGGTAATAAATGATGAGGGAAACAGTGTGAGCAGAGTGCATCTCGGACTGTTGTATCTGCTTGAAACTAGATCTTCCAAATACCAGATTCTTGAAGCAGAAAAAATGACTGCGCAATGGGTGACTAAAGACAGGTTGATCGATTTTTATGATAATCTTGAGACCTGGTCGCAGATTGTATACGATAACTATATATCATGAAACCTAGAGAACGCATAATACTCGCACTTGATGTTTCTGAGCATGATGAAGCTA
The DNA here is from genome assembly GCA_964626925.1 of uncultured Nitrospiraceae bacterium. Lineage (GTDB taxonomy): Bacteria > Nitrospirota > Thermodesulfovibrionia > UBA6902 > UBA6902 > CAZVHL01. The sequence continues at coordinate 3,062 of CAZVHL010000010.1, read as the reverse complement.
TTAAAATCGTGCACAGGTTTAAAGATCATATAGATCTTTTCAAGGTCGGCTCAGAGCTTTTTACTTCTGTTGGCCCAAGGTTAATCAAAGAAATTAATTTAATGGGCAAAAAAGTCTTTCTTGATCTTAAATTCCATGATATACCAAATACTGTTGCCAAGTCTGTTCTGGCTGCTGCCAGACTTAAGGTATTCATGCTTACTGTACATACGTTAGGTGGCTCGGATATGCTGAAACAGGCGGCTGATGCATTAGGAAAATTTGCTATTGAGAACAATATTACGAGGCCAAGATTAATCGGTGTAACGATATTGACCAGCATGGATCAGAAAGCCCTCAGTGATGAAATTGGCGTAGCCCTTCGTATGAGTTCTCAAGTCAAGCAGCTTGCAAAGCTCGCCCGAATGGCGGGTCTGGATGGAGTAGTTTCCTCGGCAGAAAATGCAACTATGATTCGTTCAAGTGCCGGAGAAGGATTTATTATAGTGACGCCCGGGATTCGGCCTTCATGGACTTCTGCTGATGACCAGAAAAGAACATTGACACCAAAACAGGCAATACGAAAAGGAGCTGACTATATTGTAATTGGAAGGGCGGTCCTTGCGCAGCCTGATCCAGTTAAGGCACTAATGCGTATTCATGATGAAATAAAAAATGCGTGATAAATTTATTTTAGTCTGTTTTAAATACCTTATAACATACAACGATTAGCGCTTTTTAATGCTTAATATCCTGCCTGCCAAGAGTACCTTCATCGAAAATCTAAACACCGGGGATATATACCCGATATATGCTGAAATGCCCTGCATATCCCCCCGGCTTGCATACGAGGCTATCGGAAATTCAAACAGTTTTCTGTTTGAAAGTATAAAGGGGCCAGATAAAATTGCCCGTTATTCCTTTATCGGAGCGGATCCGTTTCTGGTCTTTAAGGTCAAAAATGGCATTGTAGAAATAGAATATCTTAAAGAGAGGGCCCCATCCCTAGAAAAAGACCCAAAAAAACGGATTGCGCCTCTTAAGCAACTAAAAGCCCTGCTTACTGCTTATAAAGCAATGTCACCAGGTAACCTGCCGCCTTTTACAGGAGGGGCTGCCGGCATAATCAGTTATGACTTTGTCCATTATTTTGAGAAATTACCGAGAACCACTATTGATGACCTGGACATACCAGATGCCCACTTTATGTTTGTGGATACTGTAATCGCGATCGATCACGAGCTTCAGAAGACATTTCTGATCTCCTGCCCCGGGGCCGAAGAGATTATTACAGGTTCAGAAAATTCCGGGAATCATTGGGACATACATTATGACAATGCATGCCAAAAAATTAATTCAATTTTCGATAAATTAAAATCGATATCACCTTCAACTGTTCATTCAGATTTCAACCATCTTACAGATACATCAGTACGACCATATTCTGGTATGTCATCAGGGAAAGGGGAAATTAATATCCACCATGAAATGGACAAGAATCAATATATTGATATAGTCAGGAAAACAAAAGAATACATAAAAGCCGGGGATATTTTTCAGGCAAATCTTTCACAGAGGGTTTCAGCAAAGATCGGTTATATTAATCCATGGCAAATATATACTATTTTGAGCCAGATCAACCCTTCACCTTTTGCAGCATATCTGGACATGGGAGACTACCACATTGCAAGCTCATCCCCAGAGAGGCTCGTGAAAGTTTCTGGAAATGCTGTTGAAACAAGGCCGATTGCGGGGACAAGGCCCAGAGGATCAGATGCTGCTGATGACAGATTGATGAGGGATGAACTTTTACTGAACGAAAAAGAACGGGCAGAGCATCTAATGCTGATCGACCTTGAGAGAAATGATCTGGGGAAAATATCGGATTACAGCAGTGTAGAAGTTGATGAGTTAATGATTACAGAAGACTGCTCGCACGTCATTCATATAGTATCGAATATCAGGGGTACTATAGCTAAAGGCAAAGACTGCTTTGATGCAATCCGGGCAACCTTCCCCGGTGGAACCATTACAGGAGTTCCAAAAGTCAGGTGTATGGAAATAATCGATGAACTTGAGCCTGTAGTACGAGGTCCTTACACCGGTTCAGTGGGATACATAAGTTTCACTGGCGATATGGACCTGAATATTATAATCAGAACGTTTGTTATTAAAGACAAGACCGCTTACGTTCAGGCAGGTGCCGGGATTGTTGCAGATTCAGACCCTGAAAAAGAATATTATGAAACTTTAAAAAAAGCGGAAGCACTGATAAGAACCTTAGAGGTTCTATAGCTGATCTCCGCTACTCTTGCCTTTCCCTTTAGTCAGTCACCATTGCACTATCCAGACAATTTATTTATACTTACAGCACAGGGACATGGTTGGGTTTTTCCTGATCTGAATCTAACATGTAGTTTTACTGGGGGCATGAAATGAAGAAGGCAATTGTATGTCTGCTTATTGTTTTTATTGCTGTACTGGGCTCACAGCAAGCAAAAGCATATTACCTGGAATTAGTGCCAGGGGATATAAACGGTCAATCAACATTTTATCTTGACATTGTATTTAATGCTGACCCGGAAGGTATCACGCTTGGCAATTATGGTTTTGATCTTTATTATGACAATACTGAGTTGAGATGGAATCAGTTAAACACAGTATTGAGTCCACCGCATCCTTTGTCCACTGTTTTCGTTCCGTTTGAAAGCGAAACTAATCCCGGACTGATTCATGGAATAAGCGGATTAATGCCTTTATCCGGAGGCGGTACTGTAGAAATAACAGATTCCCTGACTCTGGCTACCATCGCATTTGATATCGAAACATTATCATCAGATGGATATGCCGATATATGGTTCGACATAGAGTCCATAGGGAAAAGCTTTAATATCGACGGGACTGTAGTCTCGATGTCATCAATGCCTGTCAGTGGTGAAGGTCTTGATATTTCCGCCCCTGTTATTCCCGAACCCGCAAGCTCTCTTCTCTTTATTGCAGGGGCTTCAGCACTTGCCTTAAGACGTTACAGAGGGAACAAATAGGACAAAAAATCATATCTCCTCATCCAGTACTGCCCTGTC
>CAZVHL010000009.1:11003-25090 GCA_964626925.1 uncultured Nitrospiraceae bacterium | reverse complement strand
TGTCATGCAGGCATAGAGCGGGCTTTTACAGAACCAAGAACTTTAACTGAAACGCTTTTTAGAAACGGGAACCTCAATCTTCACTACAGGCACGTAAACAAAGTAAAAGGAAGGCATTGCAGTGTCTGTCACTACCCACATTCATCTGTAAATCCAAAACTCATACGAAACACTTTTCCATTCGGTAAGAGAAACCTTACAATTACCTATGAAAAAACCGAGACCGGTGGCAGTTGCATTACAACCTGTCACAAGCATGCCAGGTATGATAGATATGACCCTGTTAAAAATAATATGAGAGTAAGTCCAAGATTGGGCAAGGATGTTCCTGTTGAATTACTTCACTCAAATAAGGATAAAAATATAGACGCGCAAGAGGGAAAGAAAGATATTGAAAAACTGCAAAGGGAAAATATCGATACAGATGAAAATATAGATATTTCTAAATAAAAAATATATTTCCTGTTTTTGCCTCATTAAATATCATTGTAAATAGCGACGCATCATTGCTTGAATATTTCAAAATCAACTTTAACTACATATATTTCAGGAGGAAATATGAAGAATATCGTTATTAGTATTATTGCTGCAATACTAATGTTTGGCTGTGCAACATCAGTAGAAAAGGAGATAGTTACAAGAGTATTTTACCCTCCCTTACCTGAAACCCCGAAACTCCAGTACCTTACTCATATTTCTAATGAAGATGATCTCGGTAAATCACAAGGCTCATTTGATGAATTTCTGTTTGGTAAACAGCAAGCACAGAAATACATTTCTACCCCTTATGGAATTACGGCATCAAAAGGGAAAATCTATGTTACTGACAGAGAATGGAATTCTGTTATTATCGTAGACCTGGAAAAACGCAAATTTGACTATATTGAAACCAGAGGATTGGGTATGCTCAGGCAACCTGCAGGCATAGCGATTTCAAAAGACAATTTTAAGTATATAGCTGATTTCGCAAGAAAGCAGGTAGTAGTTTTTGACAGTGAAAATAATTATGTTCGGGCTTACGGAAATAAAGACCAGTTTATCAAACCAACAGATGTTGCAGTGCATGATAATAAATTATACGTGTGCGATTTTGGTTTGAATCAGATTGTCGTTGTCGATATGAAATCAGGAGATACAATTCAGACTATAGGAGAACCTGGTGCTGATGATGGTCAGTTTATAAAGCCGACTCATATTACAATTGGCACGCATGATGATATTTATGTGAATGATGCCTTTAATTTCAGGATTCAGATGTTTGATGCATTCGGAGCATACGTAAAAACATTCGGCTTTCATGGGGATTCTTTTGGTGGATTGGCCAGGCCAAAAGGTATAGCGGTTGACAGAGACGGACGTCTCTACATTGTTGATGCTGCCTTTGAAAATGTCCAGATATTCGATGATGAAACTTTAAGACTTCTGACTTTTTTCGGCGGCTATGGCGAAGAAGGTGGGAATATGAAACTTCCCAGCGGTATCCACATTGATTACGAAAATATAGAGTATTTTAAAAAATACGCTGATAAGGATTTTCAAATACAATATCTTATATATGTCACCAATATAATCGGGGACAGGAAAATTAATGTCTATGGCTTTGGCGACTGGACAGGTGAATCACTGCCTGCAGATGAATAACCATGTTAAACACACAGGTTATGACAGACAACGCGTCTTCTTTATTTAATGGAGAAAGACCTGACCGAATATATGACATTTAAATGCGCCGAAACATAAAATGAAATACTCAACTGTCAATGTCATTATTGCATGCATTTTTATTATATTGACTATGGGATGTAATGAATATTCAAGACATGATATCCTGACTTTCTTTTTCACGGGTGTGCCTCCAATTGCCGGAGAAGAAAAACAGGTAGAATTAACAGATAGCAAGAAAACGGGAGAAGAGATACCAGCAAGCTGGCCGTCTATCCATGGCCCATATGATGCAAATGAATGCAATCAGTGTCATAAAGTAGAAAGCAATACCATTAGAACGAGTTTAGGAGCCATCCCAAGTTTTCAGGATTTACCCAGAGAACTATTGCTACCTAAAAATGAACTTTGTATAGAGTGTCACACAACAAAATCCATTACGTCAGCCTTTACAAGGGATCTCTGGATTCATGGGCCTATATCTACAGGGATGTGCAGAGCATGCCACCATCATCATAAATCAGGGTTTCCATACTTACTTCTAAAGGAAACCTCCATTGAGTTATGTTCACAGTGTCACATCGAAGGATTAATATCAGCTATAGATGAGCACTTACGGGACGAGGAATGTACTGTATGTCATAATCCGCATGTAGGCAAAACCAGGTTTCTACTTAAAAAAGAGTTCTTTGAGGTATTCTGAATCAGGGGCAATTAAATGGTTCTTTCTTTAAGAGGTGTATTATAAAAAATTTATTAATTCTGCTTTATATGCTTTTTTTTACCATTTCAACAGTCATGATCGCGAATGCAAAGCATTTTCATATTGAAAGGCCACGACTTGGATTAGAGTTCTCATATGAGTTTGAAGAAGAAACAAGAAGCGGTCCTGTTACCAACAGAAAAGACGTTACTCATACCTTCTCCGAAACACTGGATATAGCGACAACAGGATGGGTTTATCACCCCGCTCTTGTTGTGTACTCACTTGCACTTTCCCCTGAATGGGAGCAAATGAGAGATAAAAGCACCCAAACCCAGTCCTCATCACTGAATAAATCTACTACTTTTATTCAAGGTTATGACGTACAGATTACTTTTTTACAGCATAAGCCATACACACTAAGCTTACTCGGGCATAAAAGCATGTCAACAATCAGAAACTCTTTTGCAGGAAGGACTAAACGGGAAGCAGACATGTATGCTTCTACACTGTCGCTTAAAAATAATGTATTGCCGACTTTTATACGTTATTCTCATCGGATAGACAAAGATACAGGTTTTTTTAGATCGCATACAAAAGAAAATGACGTGTCATTAACCACAAGCTTCTCAAGTAATATTGGCTTGACAAGATTAACTTCCTCCTATATAGACTCTACCAAAACAGTCGATGATTCAGTAAATGATACCAAAAAAGAATCTTTCAACCTCAGTAATAGTCTCTCATTTTTAGATAATAAAAATGCTGTTTTCGACACAACTATGCATTATGATAAATTAACCGATAAATTCTCAGAGGAAGAAATATATTCTATAAATGAATCTCTGGAATTGAGACACAAAACAAATCTTAGAACACGTTATCTCTTTAGATATGAAGATCGGACTGTTGAAAGATACCGTTTGAATAATAAATTGAGAAAGCAAACAATAATCGGGGATTTTAATTTAAACCACCTTCTTTATGAAAATCTTTCCACATCATTTTCTGCTGGTGTAAATCAAAGCCAATCCTCGAACGATGAAGTAATCACCCATAGAACAAGCATTGATTTTGGCTATCAGCGTGACATTCCATGGGGAAATGTAAGGCTAACAATGGGGCAAGGATATAGACTCGTTGATGTAAGCAAATCTTCGGGCATTAGCAACATATCTGATGAACCCAGGAGTCTTACAACTTCAGACGCTTTTCTTAACAACACCGATATTGATACCAGTTCCATTAAAGTAACTGATCCTACGGGCATCACAACATATAATGAAACTACCGACTATGTATTATCCACTGTAGGCTCGATGACAAGCATAAGATGTGTCTCGGGCGCACAATTTACAGCTCTTGAGTGTACCAACGGAGCTCCCGTGCTGATTGATTATCAATATCAATCCGGGTTCCCGTTTGATTACTCGACCCATACGCAGTCTTATGGCGCCAGACTCTTCCTTTGGGAGGCATTAAACATTTATTACAGATATGATAGATCCCAACAGAATCTCATACGCGGAATAATGCCGGATAAACTAACAAAAGATCTTTCCCACCAGGCTGGAACCGAACTGAAATACAAATGGAGCAATACTGTGCTGAGGTTTGAAAAGGATCAATCAAATACTCTGCCATTTGAAGAAATCCTCATGGAGGAAACCATTACCTTGAGACCACGCTCCTATATGTTTATGAATTTTATTTTCGGCTACGGTAGAACAACATTTACAGATTTAGGGGGAACCGAGAAGTTTATCCGTATGAAAGCCAAGATTCAACAAATTATCTCGAACCGCCTTAAACTCAGTGCTGAAGGCTTTAATAGAAGATTATATGGCCTAAGGCAAAATACAGCTGATTTGGGATTGCTATTAACCCTCGAATGGATTTATAGAGCATATGATGGAGATATAACTTATTCGTATACCGAGGACACAGATAGAACTCTGCAAGATTCTGTAAAAAATAATTATATTATGTTCACAATTAGAAGGCGAACATTTTGATATAGTCATGATATTGGAGATAACATGAAATACGCACGATTCAATATAATCCTCTTTTCAGGTTTGATAATAGCTATAGGCCTTACCGGTTGTTTTAAGGAAATTGTCGGAACAAGGGAGTCATTACCTGAACTTGTATGGCCTGACCCTCCTGAAACCGCAAGAATATATTTTGTCAATTCAATCTCAACTCCGGAACATCTAAACATACGGGCATCTATGTCCGAGAGAATTTTTAACTTTATCAAGGGAGAAATCAGGACACCCATGAATAATCCGTATGGATTATTTGTGGATCTGGAAGACAGGCTTTTCGTTGTTGATAATTTCAGTAACTGCGTGCATGTATATGACAAACAAAATCATAATTATTATAAGTTTCCACAGGATGACACATCATTTTTATCACCGATAGATATAACCATTGACAAAAAGGGCAATGTCTATGTAACCGATTCAAAAAATGGTGTAGTTAAAGTATTTACGGATCGCGGGAAAAAATATATTAAAGATATAGGAAAGGGTTTTCTGGAAAGACCAACCGGAATAGCCATAAATGAAAAAACAGAAGAACTTCTTGTGGTTGATACTGTCAATTCGCAAATCATTCGATATGACCTCAATGATCACAAATTGATTGGAACGATCGGAAGGGCAGGTACTGAAACAGGAATGTTTAATTATCCGACAAATATTTTTGTGTCTCGAAGTGGTGACATTTTTGTTTCGGATTCCCTGAACTTCAGAGTTCAAATTTTCTCTCCGAGTGGAATCTTTTTAAATGCTTTTGGAGAAGCAGGTGACAGTCCAGGCTATTTTTCAAGACCAAGAGGGGTAGCAGTTGATAGTGATGGAAACATTTACATAGTTGATGCATTATTCGACAATATTCAGGTTTTTGATAAAACGGGAAAGCTTCTCATGGCCTTTGGTGAACCCGGCAATACTTATGGGAAATTCTGGCTTCCGTCAGGTATCTTCATTGATAGCAATGATAAAATCTATGTTTCAGATTCTTATAATAACAGAGTTCAGGTTTTTCAATATTTAAAGACAGATATATTTTCAGATCCATGAGCAATGTCAGTTTTCATGATTCAGAACATATGATTTATAGAGAGGTGATAATATGGAACGGCTAGTTAAAGTTGCAAGCATTTTTATTGCATTAGGAATGACAATATTGTTTTGCATTCCTGCTGTTAATGCTCAGCCTGCTAATAGCATTATATTGACCAGACATAATTTGTCTGTTTCAGGGCCTGGCGTTATTAAAGCCCTGTTTGAAAAAAGAATATGTATTTTTTGTCATGCTCCTCATAAATCCCGAGGGGATATTGTTTATTTATGGAACCGTCAGGATTCAACAGCTAATTATACAACTTACCAAAGTTCAACTTTATATTCAGTAATAGGGCAGCCTACAGGTTCATCAAAGTTATGCCTTAGCTGTCATGATGGTACAATTGCGCTCGGGGCGCTGGTTTCGGAACAGTCGGAAATCCCTTTTGTAGGAGGATTACGCTTCTTCCCCGATATATCAACGAAGTTAGGTACAGATCTGTCCGATGACCATCCTATTTCTTTTCCGTATGACAGCACATTGGCAAGCAACAATATCGAACTTGTCCAGCCTCTTTCTCTACCACCTCAGGTAAAATTAGATGGTAACCAGCAAATGCAGTGTACATCATGTCATGATCCTCATGATAATACATATGATAATTTTCTTGTTATGCCGAACGACTCTTCATCTCTTTGTATAACCTGCCATGCGAAAACTGACTGGGGCTTAACTTCCCATTCAACGTCAAATGCTCTATGGAACGGTTCAGGCACAAACCCATGGCCAAATTCGATTTATCACACAGTAGCAGAAAATGGATGCGAGAATTGCCACTCGCCTCATAACGCTGCCGGCCATGAACGACTCTTGATGTTTATGTTTGAAGAAGATAATTGTCTGGTATGTCACAATGGTAACGTAGCCACTACCGATATTGCGGCAGAGCTTACAAAAACTTATACACACGCAGTACAGAACTACACAAACACACATGATCCCTTGGAAGACTTTGTATCAGGACTTGTACCCACACATGTTGAATGTTCAGACTGCCATAATCCTCACCGTTCAAATACCAATACATCACCGGGCGCGCCGCAGGTCTCCGGGGCAACTTTTGGAACCCCAGGCATTAATACATCAGGGCAGATGATTCCTGTTGCTGCAAATCAGTATGAAATATGTTTTAAATGTCATGCTGATAATAATGTGCTATCAACTGTTCCCATTGCACGGGTTCTTGAGCAACTAAATACGAAACTTGAATTTGATTCTTTAAATCCCTCGTTTCATCCCATAGAAACCCAGGGAGCTAATTCAAATGTTCCCAGTCTCATCCTTCCTCTCACATCCACGAGCATAATATTCTGTTCGGATTGTCATAATAATGATAACTTTACCGGACCTAAAGGACTGCATGGATCCAATAACCAGTATCTCCTTGAGGAAAATTACACAACGCAGGACTATACGATTGAAAGCTCAGCAAGTTATGCCCTTTGTTATAAATGTCATGATAGAGCAAGTATATTGGGCGACAACAGCTTTTCAAAACACAATTTACATATAGTAACTGCAAATACTCCCTGCTCTGCATGCCATGATGCACACGGAATCAGCTCAACACAGGGCAATTCGATAAATAACAGCCATCTTATAAACTTTGATATCACTATTGTTCAGACCGACAGCCAGGGAAGAAGGCGTTTTGAAGATACTGGAACCCTTAGTGGTCAATGTTATCTTAATTGCCACGGCAATGCACATGAACCACGAGTTTACCCATAGACTTAGAACTTGCTTTCAAAAACTGCTTCTCAAAGGAGGTATTCATTGAAGCCTGGAGATGTTATCAATAAAATTTATTTAAGAAATTTTCTTTTCCTGCTTCTGGTCATTCTCCTGTCCAGCACCACCATATCGGCATTAGTACTTTACCTGAATATTCACAAGCCTCTGAATACACATTATAGTGCCATAATAATGATCATATCTGAACTTAACGATATAATCCTGATCAAGACTTTGACCATAAGTGCTATCTTTTCTGTTCTTGCAGCCATTGCCCTGTTTTTATTAGGCATTTTTTACACACACAAAATAGCTGGCCCTCTTTACAGAATCAAGATGGCTGCAAAATCTATAAGCAGGGGCGATTTGGGGACCAGGATAATATTAAGACGTAAAGATGTAATCCAGCCTTTTGCAGAATCTCTTAATGCAATGACCGAAAACTACAGCAATAAAATTAGAATCCTTGACGTAAAGGCTGATAAGTTTCATAACACAATTACAGAACTGAAATCACTGACAAAAGACGGTAAGGAAACAGATACAGCAATAAGAAAAGTCTCAGATATGGAGAATCAGATCAATTCGCTTATAAACGATATTAAATTATGACCAACAGATTGTTTTTCATATGCCTGATTTTCATTGTTGCAGGTTCTTTAGTCTACGGTTTATCCAGACAATCTCATCAGTTTTCTGAAAACCAATGTATCGATTGTCATTATGATTCAAATAATGATCCTTCTAATTTCCAGCCAACCATCGATAGAACATGTAATTCATGCCATTTACAACTTGAAGACAAAAAGTCGCATCCCTCAGGTGTGTTTCCAACAATGGACATTCCTGAAGACATGCCGCTAGTAGAAGGAAAATTAACATGTGTTACCTGTCATTATGCTCACCCAAAAGAGGATATTATATTTTTTGAAATAAAACATAATTACTTAAGAAGGCAGGTGCAGGGGGTTTACTTCTGTATTGAATGTCACAAAATCGATGATAAAGGACACATAGTTTTCGAGAATGTACACATAGGATCATATAAAGTAACTAACCAGACTACCCGTATCGACCTGATGTCTCTTGAATGTATTGCATGCCACGACAGACACATGAAAGATCCTGTCCGTTCTCTGGGCGCCGGTACATGGAATCATTTCAAAAAAGAGTTTAATCATCCTATTGGTGCCTCATATAAACAGACCCAAATGCGAAAGATGAGCGATTTAAAGCCCTCACAAATGTTAAATAAGGAATTGAGATTATTCAATGATAATATTGGCTGCGGGACATGCCACAATATTTATTCCAAAAACAAAAATATGCTTGTTATAGACAACAGGGGCAGTAAATTATGCCTGTCATGTCACATTAAATAGTAAGGGGAATGCTATGAAATTCAGAAGACGCAAATATCTAATTAATGCAAGCATGCAGATACGTTATTCTGTTCTGTTCGTTATTATTGCTGTCCTGGGAAATATCTGTGCTGTGGCGGTATTTAATTTTCTTGCCTCAAAAAAACTTGACTCTGTTATATGGAGCACTCATATAAGCGTAGAATCAACAGACCAATTAATAGCTCCTCTTTTCATCTATGTTAATGCGGCAACTTTTGCCTTTATTACTATATTGTTAATTCTCTCCGGAATATGGATGATCCGAAATTCATCCGGCCCCCTGAATAGAATGTCGAAAGATATCAGCAAGATTGCAGAAGGAGACCTGTCCACAAACATATCGCTGAGGGGAAAGGATGAATTTCAGGATGTAGCGATAGATTTAAAACATATGACCGAAAAACTGAGAGCTGATTTTTTATCAACAAAGGAGAACTGCCTCAATATTTCTAAATCACTGGGTACACTGAAAACATTACTCGAAGCTGAAAAGACATCTGAGGGTAGTTACGATACTGTTCTTGAAAATATAAATAATCTTAAATCAGGCTTAAACAAATTTCAGCTCTAATCAGTTCCTCAACCCGTACAATTCAAGCTTTCTGTAAAGAGTCCTAAGCCCGATCCCCAGGCTCTTGGCCGCTTCAGTCTTATTGCCTCCGGTTTTGTTCAGGGTATCAATAACTGCCTTCTTTTCGAGTTCAAACAGGTTCTCGGGCTCTTTTTCAGATTTGTGTTTAATAGATTTATTTAAAAGGAAAGGCGGTAAATTATCAACATTAACCTCGTTATTAACTGTCATCACAATCGAACTCTCGATACAGTTCATCAGTTCTCTAATATTGCCCGGCCAATTGTAAGATTTAATTACTTTCATCGCTCCAGACGAAATGCCTTCTATCTTTTTGTTATGAATCTCTTCGAATTTATTAAGATGATATTTAACTATCAGTGGAATATCCTCTTTCCTCTCCCTGAGGGGTGGTACCACCATGGACACAACCTTTAAACGGTAGAACAGGTCTTCTCTAAACGTTTCCAACTCAACAAGTTTTTCAAGGTCTTTATTTGTTGCAGAAATAATCCTTACATCAACCTTTAAAGTTTTGGTGCCCCCTACTCTTTCAAATTCTGATTCCTGTAAAAACCGCAAGAGTTTGATCTGGATCGATGGTGGAAGGTCCCCTATTTCATCCAGAAAAAGTGTCCCGTTATCCGCAAGTTCAAATCTTCCTTTTTTAGTGTAAATAGCTCCGGTAAAAGCTCCCTTCTCATGACCAAATAATTCACTCTCAAGAACACCCTCTGCCAAAGCAGAACAGTTGACCTTGATAAAAGGACCGTCAGCTACCTTACTGTTATAATGTATAATATTCGCGACCAGTTCTTTGCCGGTGCCACTCTCCCCCTGAATCAATACAGTAGCCGTAGTAGATGCAACACGCTTTACTATATTTAAGATTTCTTTGATCTTTTTTGACTTGCCTACAAATGTTTCTGAATCAAATTTCTCTCTGATCTTCTGTTTGAGCAGAATATTCTCAGATTTCAGTTTTTTATGTTCAATAGCATTCTTTAAAGTAATCTGCAATTTATTAAGGTCAATCGGTTTAGTCAGATAATCATATGCGCCCTGTCTCATTGCGTTTACCGCTGACTCAATTGTAGAAAACCCTGTCACAAAAATTGTAATTAGCTCATTGCTGCCAGACTGGATTTTCTCGAGCAATTCAAGGCCATCCATTTCCGGCATCTTTAAATCACTGAGCAATACTTCGATATCACTATTTTCATTAATCTTATTGAGAGCCTCATGCCCATTTGACGCTGTATAGACAATATATTCTTCAGATAAATACCTTGCCAGGTTTTCTCTGACAGCCCTTTCATCATCAACAATCAGAATCGATGTTTTCATCCCTTAATTTTATCCTGTTACTGTTGGTAAAGATATTTCAAAAGATGTTCCAGTTCCAGCAGTACTCGTACAACTGATCTTACCACCATGACTTTCTATTATTTTCTGGACAATAGGCAACCCTAGCCCTAGCCCTCCCTCTTTTGTGCTGAAGAATGGGGTAAATATTTTCCCCATGTTTTTTTCCGGAATGCCTTCTCCAGAATCTGTAACAGTTATGATAACATTTCCATCCTGCATATAAGTCTTTATATCTATCTCACCCCCAGTATTCATAGCCTTAATTGCATTCTCAGAAAGATTCATCAAAACCTCTTTAAACTGTCGTGCGTCAAACTTAAAGGAAGGAATATCATCCTGCAGTGATAATTTTATTGTTACACGGCTGTCTTTTGCATTGGATGAGATTAGATCGAATACCTCGGTAATCACCTCATTAATGCTGTTATTAAAAAACTGGGGTTCCGGAAATTTAGCAAATTTAACGAATTCTTCAAGTATATTGTTGATCCTGTTTATCTCATAGCGCATAAGAGAAGCTGACTCATAAGATGGAGATTCAGAACCAAACTTTTCCGCAAGTTCTCTTAAAAGCATTTGAGCGTTAATCGACAGAGAGTTTAATGGGTTCTTTATTTCGTGGGTTACGCCTGCCGCAATCTGTCCAACAGCGGCTACCTTTTCCGTTCTTATCAAGGCCAGCTGAGTTTTTTGCAATTGTTCATTAGCCTGTTGCAATTCGAGGGTTCTCTCTTTGACCTTTTTCTCAAGTTCTTCGTTAAATTTCCTTAGAATTTCATCATTTTCCTGCAGCTTCTCAGCCATTTCATTAAATGACTGATAAAGCTGCCCAATTTCTGTATCAGACTCTATATGAACACGCTTATCAAGGGTACCATTCGCAAATTCTACAGTTGCAGCAGCCAGGTCTTTAACAGGATTTACGACCTTTTTCAGAAGAACCTTATGCCCCCCATAAATTGTCATTCCACCAATGGTTATAAACACCAGATAAATAAATAAAATGATCCACATGTTGAACAATGACTCGTTTATAAGTATTTTTATCTTGTCTCTGTGAATTCTGTTAATCGTGTCTGCCGTATCCTCAAGTTCATAGGCGAATTCTTCCAGGTCTATAAGCTGGTCTCTATCAAATTTACCGGTTTCAGTAAATTCCTCAAAGATGTCTTTTACAACACTGAGCCCTTTCATATCTTCAAGCATAGTATCCAGATACTTTATTTCCAGATTTTTTTCTTGATTCAGTTCCTTTATTTCCTCGGCCCTGTATTTTTCCACGTCATTCTTCAGCGCAGCAATAGTATGGATAGATTCATCAGAGTAGAGTTCATCAGGCTCTATGAGAAAATGATGTATGGAAAGTACTAAACGGTACGCACTCGAGTGGATCTCGTCAATCGTAATAATATCCTCACTTAATTCTTCGATTTTGTACGCGTTATGTAAAATATCCTTTGTGAGAAAAATGCTTACCCCACCCACCATGATTACGACTGCAAACGCAACAGCGTTTGCAATTGTTATACTTTTACCGAGTTTTTTGAGCATCTTTTGTATTATATAAGATTTTCTATTCTATTTTCATAACACAATAATAGACACAGCGTCATGAATTATTGCGAGTGCTTTGTCATTCCCGCTTGTCGGGAATCTTTCTTTCAAAAAGGACGCCGAACAAGCCGGCATGACAGACTTAATGAGATATCGACAGGCATATAATCTTACCTGTCATACGGGTTATTATCCAGCCAACTCGTAGGGAATTCCATTATGAATGTAGAGCCATTTCCTGATTCGCTATCAATAAGCAGTTTGCCGAGATGTTCAGAAACTATCTGTTTAACCAGAGGAAGACCCATTCCAAACCTTCGCTCCTTTGTACTGAAAAATGGTCTGAAAACATGCTCAACATCTTCTTCCGGGATTCCGTACCCGGAATCCGAGACAGATAGAACAACTTTGTCCTCATCCTTGAATGTTTTGACCGTTATTCTGCCACCCTCTGATGTAGCTTCAACCGCATTTTTTATAAGATGAAAAACAGCTACCCTCATAAGATCCTTGTGCATTTTCATTCTTAAAGATCCATTTGAGAAAGTCACTTTCATTTCTACGCCCTTATATTTAGCTTCTTTATGACTAACAGAAACAACCTTTTCAACTATCCTGTTAAGATCTTCATATTTAAACTTGTATTGTCGTTCGTTAAGAAGTGTTTCAAAATCTTTTACGATCTTATCCAGCTTTTCAGCCCCTTCCATTATATTTCCCAGACCTTCTTTCATATCAAGAGAAATATTATTTTTGTTGAGCATTCTTTTACATCTGCCTCCAATCATGGCAGCAGGATTGCGAATCCGGTCAGCCACCGTCAATGCCATGAGACTCATCGTCCTTTCAACTCCTATGGTCTCCAGCTCCTGGTTTAATTCTGTTAAATCTGTATTCATCGCCTCGATTTCCTTCATTAGCCCTTCACGCTCTTCCTCAGCTTTTTTTCTCTCGGTAATATCTCTTTGAACAGATACCCAGTGATGAAACGATCCATTATTGTCAGCCAATGGCACAATATTACACTCTACCCAGAACTCGGAACCGTCCTTGCGATAATTAACGAGTTCAACTCTGACAGGTCTGAACTGTTCAAGCGCTACACGTATTTTGTTTAATGCGGTAAGGCTTGTTTTGGGACCTCTCAACATTCGCAGGGTACTTAATGTCGCTTCATGAAAAGTATATCCGGTCATTCTCGTGAATGCTCCATTTACATATAAGATTCTCCTTCCTCGCATCTTGCCTGGTTCAGCTTCCAGTATAATGATTGCATCATTGGCATTTGCAACAGCTGAATCAAGCAGCCGAAGTTTCTCTTCTGATTTCTTGCGCTTGATCGCATTTTCTATGGTTAACGGAAGCACCTTAAGGTAATTAGATTCAGGATCTTTCACTATATAATCGTAAGCACCGGCTTTCATGGCTTTTACCGCTACTTCCTCATTACCGCTACCTGTTACAACAATGACCGGTGTGCTGGTCAGCAATTCAAAAATATCAAACACCGTTCCGTCACCCAGTAAATAATCAGTAATCACGACATCAAATTTTTCAGAGTTTAAAATCTTTCTGGCTTTTGAAACAGAACCTGCAAATTTATAATCACATATAACGCTCTCCTTCTTAACAAGAGGCTGTAAGGCCTTTTGGCTGGCACTATCATCTTCAATCAGTAAAACTCTGTATACCTGAGATGCTGTTTTGCTCATTTCATCTGTGGACTTCCCCTGTTTCTTCATAAATAGCTTTATATTTATATAGCGTTATTCAATAATCACATAAAATCCATATTACATCAACTATATATTGTATCTCTATTTATTTGTCGTTCATAATTTGTCAAACCTTTAATGGCCTCTCTGGTTGAAGGGATTGACTTTTATAGCATCAACTATGCAACTATTGTAATAGTAAGAAAACCTCATTATTATTATCTGTAATATGGTTATAT
>CAZVHL010000009.1:6790-10903 GCA_964626925.1 uncultured Nitrospiraceae bacterium | reverse complement strand
CAACTATTGTAATAGTAAGAAAACCTCATTATTATTATCTGTAATATGGTTATATAAAAATTGGTGTATATATGATTATGCTCATATCAGTGTTAAAACGGTTAATTTTCCTTATCCTTATTATTCTCATAACTTCATGTGCAATCAATCCGGTCACAGGTGAAAGCGAGTTAATGCTCGTAAGTGAGAAACAGGAATTACAGATTGGTAAAGATGCTGCTCCTTCTGCCAACTGGGCATTCGGAGGACATTATCGTGACGCTGCCCTGGAATCTTATCTGGGAAATATTGTTATGCGCCTGTGGGCTGTATCGGAAAGATCCCATCTTCCGGTCAAATTCTTTATTCAAAACTCTTCCATCCCTAACGCATTTGCCCTTCCCGGTTATGTTGCTATTACAAGAGGACTGCTAAGTGATATCGAAAACGAAGCGCAATTTTCGGCAGTTATGGGGCATGAAATAGGGCATGTAATGGCCCGCCACACTGCACAAAGATTATCTCGTGCTACACTGCAGCAATTAGGGCTGGCCATCGGTGCATCTGCCCTTGAAGGTAAAGGTGGAAGTAATGCTCTTCTTACTGCCGGTGCTTTGGGAAGCAGTCTTTTGCTTCTGAGTTATGACCGCAACCAGGAACTACAGGCTGACGGACTCGGAGTGAGATATATGTCTGCTATAGGTTATGATCCTTATGAAGCACTGACTGCACATGAGATTCTTGGAAAGTCTGTAGATGATTATATGAACAGGCTCGGCAAGTCCCCAGGAGATGACACGTTCGTTTCCGGTCTTCTCTCAACTCACCCAAGGAAAGATGTCCGGCTCAGTGAGATTCAGGCTATGATAGACGCCCTCCCGTCCCACCAGAAAAAAGGCACCGGCAAATTCAGCAAGACTTTCCAGAGTAGGACTAAAAAAATCAGAGAAATTAACAAGTTTTATCACCTGTATGATAAAGCAGAACTGAATTACCGGCAGAAAAAATACCTGAAAGCTGAAGAACTCCTAATTAAAGCCATAAACCTCAACAATTCACAGTCACCTTTTTACAATCTGCTGGGGTTCATAAAATTGCAGCAGAAAAATTATACTGAAGCAGACAAAGCTCTTAATAGAGCTTTGTCCATTGATCCAGATTATCAGCCTTCAATATTTGGCTTTGGGATTCTGCGTCTCTTTGAAGAAAAGTACGATCGTGCAATCAAGGCTTTCCGGGATAGTCTGAATTTATATCCTAACCATGCCGGATCATATTTCGGCATCGGGAAAAGCTATTTCAGGATACAGTTATATTCCAGGGCAATACCTTATCTTGAAAAGTTTTCAAAGGCAGCTCAGCAGCACCCTGAGGTTCACGGATTGCTCGGAATATGTTTTGACAGGAAAAAAGAAATCAGACCGGCTGTTAGAGAATACCGTTATCAGTTACAGGTTGCTCCCGATACTGAACTTGGAAGATACGCAAAACGTAGATTAGCGATTCTTGAACCGTTATTAAAACAGCAATAACTACTCTTTAACGCTCTCTGTGTGTCTTGACGTATATTTCTTCTGCTATCAGATTATCAACAGCCAGAGTTGTTTCATCTATTTCCAGAATAAATGAAGGCCTTTTCTGTTTTAGTTTTATAATGCTTCCAGGAATGATCCCCATCGCTGCAAGACGCTCAAGTCTTGAACTTTCAGAAGGCCTGATAAAAACTATTCTTCCCCTGGAACCGACTTCTAATCCCTTAAGCTGCATAACAAGCGGTTTTAATTCAGATATATATTTAGAACAGCAACCGCCCCGCGGAATTGGCTTGCCATGTGGACAGGTCGGCGGATGACCTAAAAAAGAACATACACTATCCGTAACAGACGGGGAAAGAAAATGCTCTATCTCACATGCAGTTTCCTCGCTTTCTTTCATCCCTACTTCAAAGACATCATGAAAAAGCCTCTCAGCAAGACGGTGCCTGCGTGTTAAATCCCTTGCCCTGACTTCACCTTTCTCTGTAAGCTTAATCTCATCGCCGGATAGGGACACAAAGTCCGCCTTCTCCATTTTCCTGATAACGTCAGAAGTATCACCCTCTGCAACACTATCTATAATATCCTCATATTTATTTAAGCCTTTCTCCCTCATCGACCATATACATTCAAGTATTTCATCCTTTAATTTCTTATCCATTTTATCTAATCACCCCCAGACTCCGTTTATGACATTATTACAATTATAACAGCTGCTGTTTGTAATTTTATTCTCGACAATCTGATAGCCTAACCGTTTGATAATTACTTCCCCGCATTTTGAACAATATGTATCCTCCCTGCCCTCTCCCGGCACATTGCCTTCATAAACATATTTAAGTCCGCTATCAAGGCCTTTATCTCTTGCCCACCTTAGCGTACTTAATGGGGACCGTGGTTGGTCCTGCAATTGATATGTAGGATAAAACTGGGTAACATGCCAGGGGATTCCGGAATCAACAGATTTAATAAACTCAATTATATCATTAATAATTTCCTCTGAATCATTATATGATGGGATAATTAACGTGGTCACTTCAACCCAAACCCCGAGTTCTTTCATTAATTTAATTGTTTCCAGAACAGGTTTTAGCCGGGCACCGCATATCATTTTATAAAATTCATCGTTTCCCTTCAAATCTATATTATTGCCGTCAAGAAAAGGAGCTATCACTCTGGTGGCCTCCGGACTTGTATATCCATTGCTTACAAATACATTCTTAATTCCCCTTTCATGTGCAAGCTTTGCACAGTCATAAGCAAATTCAAAAAAAATCGTAGGTTCCGTATATGTATAGGAAATACTTTTACAACCAGCCCTCTCAACTGCGTCTACTACCATCTTAGGTGTCATGCTTTCCCCAGGGATATCTTCATGCATCCTGGGATATTGTGCTATATCATGATTCTGACAATGTCTACATTTAAAATTACATCCTACAGTAGCTATCGAAAATGATCTTGATGATGGATGAAAATGGAACAGCGGCTTTTTTTCGATGGGATCAATATTCGTAGAGATAATCTTTCCATAAACAAGGCTGTAAAGAGTTCCATTTTCATTTTCCCTGACACCGCATTTACCTCTTTTGTTATTTGCAATAATGCAGTAATGCGCGCAAAGATAACATCTCACCTTATATTTCTCAAGTTTTTCATAAAACATTGCTTCTTGCATAGACTCATTATATCACATCAAATGGTCAGTGCTACTTTAAATTTACTCACTGATTAAACATTACGAATTCTCCTGCAGTCACCTGCAATAAGAAATATTTTATTTAAATTTAGTTTGTTCGGTTTTTGTCAACAACAGTATCACTATCAGCAACATTTACGTTGTATACAAAAAGTATTTCTATGTTTCATTTTTGTATTTTTTACTTGACAAGATAAATTTATTTGTATAAATTATAAACAACATATGTTAGAGAAACTTTTTACATCGGGAATCAGGGCTGATATAATGTCATTGTTATTCAACAACCCTGATGAAAAGTTTTATGTTAGAGAGATCGCCCGCCTGATTAGTAAAAACCCATCCGGAGCAAAAAGAGAACTCGACAAACTGGAAAAAATGGATCTTGTAAAAACCGAGAGAGAAGGCAATCTTAAATATTTTAAAGTCAATAAAAATTCACCTCTCTTCCCGGAGTTAAAGGGACTTATCGCAAAGTCTTTAGGTCTGCCAGGTGCGCTTAAATCAGTCTTGAAAGCCTCTGAAGCTAAAACTGCTTTTATTTATGGCCCGTATATAAACAACAGCCGCCTTCCCTCTTTGAAATTATTTGTTGTAAGCGATTCAAACCATATCAGAAAATCCCTGGATGATATTGAAAACAGATTCGGAAGAGAAATACATCTGACTTTGATGAATCTCTCCGAATATAAAACTAAAAAACGAAGCGGAGAACGTCAATTAAAAAAACTATTGAACTATAAAAAAATATTACTAATGGGTAGACTGTAAAAAAACTCCCATTTGGGAGAAAGAAAGGGGGTGAATAAGAAAATGGCCGCCAAAAAGAAAGCCGCTGCAAAAAGGAAGAAGAAAGTCGCGAAGAAAAAAGTAGCTAAGAAAAAGACTGCGAAGAAGAAA
>CAZVHL010000009.1:0-6690 GCA_964626925.1 uncultured Nitrospiraceae bacterium | reverse complement strand
GAAGAAGAAAGTCGCGAAGAAAAAAGTAGCTAAGAAAAAGACTGCGAAGAAGAAAGTCGCGAAGAAAAAAGTCGCGAAGAAGAAGACTACGAAAAAGAAAGCTGCTAAGAAAAAGAAAAGAAGATAGCACTTTCAGCTATGCAAAAATAACTAGGCTGTCCCATCTTGTAAATGATGGGGCAGCTTTTTTTTTGATACCTGTTTTGCCGGGGGAGTAACAAGGACTGGATTTCTGATAGATTACCGCTTTCACGGGAAATGACAGAAGAGGCAGGTAACGTGAAACTTTAATGATTTAATTTAAATTTGGGCAACAAGTTCTGACGTAGATGATGTCACAACAGATGGAGTAATGATTTCCCACGAATCCCTGCACAGCATTATTTTTCTAAGCAGCTTTATATGTAATGTATGCCCTGATTTATTTGCAAATATATGACCATGAATCGGAAATCCCAGTAATGACATATCACCTATAGCATCAAGAATCTTGTGTCTCACAAACTCGTTTTTGAATCTGAGCTTATTGCCATTTATTACTTCTTTATCACCGAGTACAATCGCATTTTCAAGTGATCCACCCTTGGCAAGACCTTTTGATTTCAACATCTCGACATCACGCAAGAAACCAAACGTCCTTGCAGGTGCAAGTTCGTTGATAAACTGGTTTGTTGTTACATCAATGCCCATCTTTTGTTCACCAAATGCGGGATGGGTGTAAAAAAGACGATACGTTATTCTTGTTCCGCTATACGGCGTAACCGCAATCTGGCATGGCCCTTCCCTGACAACTACAGGTTCCAAAATCTTTATATAGGGAATAACCTTGGCCTGTTTTGCTATACCAGCATTAATTATTTCTGTAACAAAGGGCAATGCACTTCCGTCCATAATGGGCACTTCTGGCCCATCAAGTTCGACAAATACATTATCAACACATAATCCGGCAAAAGCCGCTAAAAGATGTTCAACCGTACCTACCTTGACTCCACTCGCAGTGAGAGTAGTTGCAAACATAGTGCTGGAAACCGCGTTTATATTGGCCTTTATCTTAACGTTATCCTTGTCTGACCTGACAAAAACAATACCGTTATCCCTCGGAGCAGGCTTGAGTTTCATATTTATGTCACGACCTGTATGAAGCCCTTGTCCGTTTAGACAAATTTCTCTTTTTAGCGTATTTTGACGTCGCATAATCTCAGTATATAAGCAAATTAAATACCAAATAAATTAATCATAATAATCAAGAGGTTATATTTTTATCTGTATCATTAATACATCTATAGTGTCTCCATTTCGCACATTTTATACTTCTCCGCCAACAACCATTTCAGGAATTCTGACAGTCGGCATTGCATCAGAAACTGGAGCACCCTGCGCATCCTTACCGCAGGTTCCTATAGCAAAACCCATATCATTTCCGATTTTATCCATGGATTTTAGAATTTCAGGTCCGTTTCCGATAAGTGTGGCCCCTCTTACAGGTTCCCCTATCTTCCCTTTTTCTATCAAAAATCCTTCAGAAACTTCAAACACAAACTCTCCTGTAACGGTATTAACCTGTCCTCCGCCCATTTTTTTTACGAAAAACCCCTTTTCAACAGACCTTATTATTTCATCCGGATCACCTTCACCTGATTCAATAAACGTGTTGGTCATCCTCGGAATCGGCCTGCATTTATAGGACTGTCGCCTGCCATTGCCGGTTGATGAAATTCCATCCTTCATCGCTGTCATTCTACTATGCATATATTTCTTAAGAATCCCCTTTTCAACCAGAACAGTCCTCTGAGAATTGATGCCCTCATCATCAAACCTGAGCGATCCTCTCCTGTTCGGCAAGGTTGCATCATCAATAATCGTAATCAGGGGCGACGCTATCTGTTGCCCGATCTTGTCGGTAAATACAGATAAACCCTGTTGAACGAGATCAGCTTCCAGACCATGACCAACCGCCTCATGTATCATAGTTCCTCCAGCTTCTGCTGAAATTATGACCGGCATTCTTCCTCCTGATATCTTTCTGGCACTTAACATAACAACCGCCTTCTTAGCCGCCCTGATCGCTATTTCTTCAAAAGGATTTTCATCAAACAACTCAAATCCCATTAACCCGCCAACCGGTTCGTATCCGGTCTGCAACACATCTCCCTCAGCTGCAATAACATTGATTACACCAAGTGTATGAATACGCTCATCTTCTGCAATAGTTCCTTCAGATGTAGCAATACAGATATTCTGTACAGAATCCCTGTACATTATGGATGCCTGTTTGATTTTTGAACTCACACCATTTGCAGCCCTGTTCGCGCTCTCGACAAGATGAATTTTCTTTTTCATCTCAACATCAGCAGGATTATATTTAATATTAAAGTCAACATCCGGTCTTACTTTTGTAAGATCAAAATTAAATTCTTTGCGGTCATCTTTATTCTTAACAGCGCTGCTTACCGCCTCAGCAATAGTAAAGAGAGAGTCTTCCGAGAAGTCATTACTGTATGCATAAGCAGATTTATCTCCAAAGACTACCCGTATACCGATACCCGAATCAACACCTGAGAGAACTTTGTCAATCTTGTTATCTTCCAGCTGTATTAAAAGAGGCTTGGTGTTTTCCACATATACATCAGCGTAATCCCCTCCATTTGAAAGGGCTTTCTTTAAAAGTCCTGCTAATACTCCGTGGGATATTTTTTTCATTGTTTCGATCTGTAAAATTTAGTAGAGTATATAAAAAATCCAGGTCTTAAATGTAGCAAAAGGAGGGTAATATGTCAAAAATAGGTGTAATCGGCGGCAGCGGACTCTATGACATCAAGGGCTTCACTCTAAAAGGCAAAAAAACAGTTGCCACTCCTTTTGGTAAACCATCAGAACAATATTTGATCGGTAACATAAACAAGACAAAGATCGTTTTCCTGCCACGCCATGGGAAACATCATAACATTCCCCCTCATATGATTAATTACAGGGCAAATATCTGGGGATTTAAAAAACTTGGCGTTGAAAAAATAATATCTGTCTGTGCAGTGGGAGGCATAAAGAAAAGTCTGAAACCAGGCGACATTGTAATTCCAGACCAGATCCTCGACATGACAAAAAACAGAAAGTCTACATATTATGACGGTAAAGATGGAGTCATTCATGTAGATTTTACAGAACCGTATTGTCCTGAGCTCCGCCGAACATTGCTGAAAGCTGGCAAAAAAAGCAATGTTAATCTGAAAAATGGAGGCACATATACAGCTGTTGAAGGACCAAGGCTTGAAACCGCATCCGAAATTAAGAGTTTTGGCATTCTGGGCGGAGATGTTGTTGGCATGACAGGGATGCCGGAGGCTTCACTCGCAAGAGAATTAGGAATATGCTATTCATGCATTTCAGTAGTTGCAAATTATGCCGCTGGCATAAAGAAAAAGAAATTGACTGTGACAGAGGTAATGGATACAATGCAGGATTCTACGGAAAGGATTAAACGTCTGATGAAAGCAACATTCTCCCTCATTTCAAAACCCGCTAAATGTCAATGCAAGAATGCCCTGAAAGAGGCAAAAATA
Source organism: uncultured Nitrospiraceae bacterium (assembly GCA_964626925.1). GTDB lineage: Bacteria > Nitrospirota > Thermodesulfovibrionia > UBA6902 > UBA6902 > CAZVHL01. The sequence goes on along the minus strand of CAZVHL010000009.1, from coordinate 3,133 downwards.
TAGGAATTACAGTTGCTCTCCTTTTGTTGACAGGAGAAAGGCAATCGTTTAATCTAAACTTGAAATGCTTGAATTTTCACCGAAAAAGTTCCGCTACATCAATATTCTGATTGCTTTTCTTATAGTGATTGCCTCGTTACTGGTTATACGCAGCATTGTTTATACCTCTTTATCAGACAATGAAGTATCAAAGCCACTCACTGACAGGATGAAAAGCAAATCCCTTAAATCAAAAAGAAAAAACATCATGCATTATTCTTCAATACTCGAAAAAAATCCTTTTGGTGCTCCAATGAAACTCCAACCTATTGCTGTTGCGCAGGAAAGTGAAACCGAAGAATTGGGCACACTCACTGACCTTGTTCTTGTCGGCACTGCTGTGGGACCACCTCATCTGAGTTACGCGGTCTTTGAGGATAAAGCCGGATCAAATGCCGGCAGACAGGAAGTGTTCACTTACGGTGAAAATGTCTTCGCTTATGGAGTCCTGAAAGGAATATACCCATCATCAGTCAAAATAGAAAGGGAATCTGAAATATATACAGTCACAATAGCAACTGAAGAAAATAAATCTTCAACTAATAGACAGCAGACGCAAAAATCCAAAACCGGGAGTACCGTATTTGCAAAAAAAATAGGTGATAAACGTTATCTTCTCGATAGTAGAAAAGTTCAGCAGTCCCTCGAAAACCCACAGCATATGTTGACTGATGCCCGTTTGTTGCCTAACATTCGTGACGGCAAGCATGAGGGTTTCTCGATCAGCGAAGTAATTCCGGATGGATTGTATAGCAACCTCGGCTTGAAAAATGGGGACATACTTATCAGGATAAATGGTCTGAAGATATCAAATCCGGAAGTGGCCATTCAGGCTATGTCAGCTTTAAAGGGTATGAATGAACTCAATCTTGATATAATTAGAAACGGGAAAAATATGTCCATGCAATATCAGATAAGGTGACTTTTAAATCCTCGATTGACCATGGTCATTAAAAATCAAAAAAATGCTAATATATGCCTATATATATATAGGTTATGGATGAATGCATGAAAACAAATAAATTTATTATTATCACCTTCTTTTTCCTCACTGCTTTCATTTTTGGTGCCGCATCTCTGGCAAGTGATCCGAAAGAGCAAACTGATCTGTCCCGCGCAGATTCCCGGATTACGTTTAATTTTGTGGATGTTGAACTACCGGCTATCATTAAATTTATCAGTGAAATCACCGGATATAATTTTGTTTTTGATGAAAAAATACGCGGGAAAATCACAATTATCGCGCCTACGGAACTCTCTGTTGACGAATCGTTCTCTTTGTTTACGTCAGTATTGAATCTCAAGGGTTTTACTATTGTTCCAACCACTTTCAATACATATAAAATAATCCCTTCGTCATTGGCAAAACAGACTGGGATGATACATACGGATAAGAAATTACCTGTCAATGAAAGATACATTACAAAGTTATTGCTGACAGAGCATATTAAAGCCGAAGACACTTTACAGTTTCTCCGTCCGGTGGTATCGAGAGACGGACATATTTCAGCATTCGGACCCGGCAACCTGCTACTTATTGTTGACTCTGCAATCAATATTGATAAAATTACCACAATCCTTAAACTGATCGACAAGCCCTCAATTAAAGAAGAAGAGGCCCAAATAAATGTCCATTTTCTTGAGCATGCTGATGCTATAGACCTTGCAAAAGTATTGCAGGGAATAATTAAAGATTTAAAGGCACACTACAAAACAACCGCCCGCAGGCCGAAAAAAAACGGTCAGCCTCAGCAATCTCCTGTTTTAAGTGTTACTCCTGACAAGGCAACCAACTCTCTTGTTATTGTCGCTCCTCCGGAAGATTATAGGAATCTCGTCAAGGTAATAGAAACTCTCGACAGGAGGAGAAAACAGGTATATGTTGAGGCAATGATTGTTGAGGCTTCTATAGACAAACTCCGTGATCTGGGGGCAAAATGGCGTGTCACTGCAAGACATGGAGGGGAACCGGTTGTAATAGGGGGATTTGGGAATGTCAGCTCAAGCACAATTCTTGACATTATCACCGGTCTTACAGGATTTTCAACCGGCGGAATGGGTAACTACCTTGATATTCCAATAACATCACTTAGTGCAACCGGAGCGCTTACCACTCAGACACTTACATCTCCGGGATTTGCAGCACTGTTCAGTATGAACGAATTCAAGGACGCTATTAATGTTCTCTCAACTCCCCAGATACTTACATCTGATAATGAAGAAGCCGAGATACTGGTTGGTGAAAATGTGCCGTTCATTTCAGCAAGAACTGATGCAGCAACTACTAACAGTATTTTGAACTCCATAGAGCGGACTGACGTAGGCATAAAATTAAGAATTACACCACGGATAACAGAGGGCGATTACGTCCAACTCGACATATTTCAAGAGATCTCGGCAGTTAAAGATGCATCAGATGCTGTCCTGACAACTGTAGGTCCAACAACGACAAAACGCGCAACAAAGACATCAGTTGTTGTCAAAGATGGACACACTGTAGTTATCGGCGGGCTTATGCAGGAGAGAGAAGAAGAATCAGTTAGAAAAACTCCTATCCTGGGAGATATCCCGATTCTGGGATGGCTGTTCAAATTTAAAAGTGTGACAAAAACCAAAACCAATCTTCTCGTGTTTTTATCACCGCATATAGTTAAAGAATCTCCGCAACTGGAAGAGATCACAGAAAAAAAGTATGCGGAATTCATGGAAAAAGAAAAGTTTTACAATCGGGGTGAACTTCTGGTTAAATTTAAAGAAGGAACGTCACGTGACAAAGCGCAGAAAATACTTTCCCGCAATGGTGCAACAGTTCTCAAATATTTCCAGGGGATTAATGTCTATCTTGTTAAAATTAAACACAGAAGGGACATTGAAGATGCTATTAAAAAATTTACATCTATTCCTGATATCCTCTATGCAGAGCCAAATTACAAATTCAAATTACAGAAAAGTCCTTCCGGCCTAAATCAGGACTCTGATGAAAATCAGCCTGCGCCTTCAATCAATAACAATAAGTCCGACATGATCATCAATCAAAACCCATCTGTTTCTCTTCAGGTCCCCCCTAAAAAAAAACTGGACAACATCAGTCTGA
>CAZVHL010000008.1:0-25646 GCA_964626925.1 uncultured Nitrospiraceae bacterium | reverse complement strand
CCAAAGCCCTTGCCCCTTCCCTGGCTTCCTGTGCCTTTTTCAGAACATATGATTTAATATCCATTAGATCCCTCCTGATACATCAAAATTTCTATCCATTTTAGCACAACTGACTGGATTAATTAGGACTGAATATAAAGTCATTTTTGTCACATCCGTTAGCTCTTTTTCTTTTACAAATTCAATGCAAAGCTTATAGCACTTCGAACTTCAACAAGTTTATCTTTAGATAAAGTAGTAATTAATGTCCCAACATTCGATTTTGAAACTGTCTGAATGTGATCGCAGTTAATAACACAGTCACTCTTCATACCATGCTCATGCGATAACAAGACTTCACTTGGTATGTCTCTGATTGTTGATGTTATCGGTGCTACAGTAACTTCACCTAAATATTCCAATATAACGTTTCTTGTCAGTACCACCACAGGCCGTTTTTTATCTGGACTTTTGAACTTATACCACCTAATTTCACCCCTCTTCATTAATCTCCCCAGTCCTGGTCTGACTCCCAGATACTAAATTCATTTTTGCCAACCGGATAACGCTCATATCCTTTTCTATGTTTGTTTTCAAGTGCCTTAATATTAACTTGCTTTATGGCCTCTCGTAATGCCTTACGCGCAAAAGCAGAACGGGTTGTTTTCAACTTTTTAACAAGTTTATCTACTGCTGCCACTAATTCATCATCTAATGTCATCTGAATAGTTCTCATAAATACCTCCGTATGATGTGGATATCTATAGCTATAATAACCAACATTAAATATGAAGTCAAATGATCCTATATATTTAACCCATATTATTCCCCCGGCATTGAGCTTCTTTCAACAGCAGCAAGCATACAGAAATCATATAGTTATTGACTTCAATTGCAACTATCAAAATCTGCTATAATACTGCGCTATGTCGATACTCGAAAACTATATAACCGAACCAAAGATAGCTTATTTCTCTATGGAGATAGGTCTGAGAGATGATATCCCTACTTATTCCGGTGGTCTCGGTATACTTGCAGGAGACACTGTAAAATCAGCATCCGATCTCTGTCTTCCTTTTATCGCGGTTACACTCATGAGCCGAAAGGGGTATTTTCGTCAGGAAATAGACAGCGAAGGCCGTCAGAAAGAATTCCCCGTTGTATGGGAACCTTCAAAATTAATGACTAATGCAGAAGAAAAAATTTCAATTTCCATAGAAAACAGAGAAGTTTTTGTGCAGGCATGGATTTATTTTGTTGAAAGTCCAAGGGTAGCAAGTGTACCTGTTATCTATCTTGATACAGATCTCCCTGAAAACAGTGCCGAAGACAGAACATTGACAGACCATTTGTATGGTGGCGACGAGTCCTACCGATTGAAACAGGAGATGATCCTTGGTATCGGTGGAGTCAGAATGCTTAGAAAACTTGGATTTCAGGTAAAGAAATATCATATGAATGAAGGCCATGCAGCTTTTTTGACATTGGAATTATTACATGAGCACAAGAAAGATATAGAAGCGGTCTGGGATGAATCGCATATCTGGGATACTGAAGCCGTTAGGGATCTTTGTGTATTCACAACCCATACCCCTGTCGAAGCAGGACACGATCAGTTTTCTTATGAACTCTTCAATAATGTATTCGGTGATTATTTTCCTGAAAACATATTAAAGACTCTTGCAGGAGAAAAAAACGTAAATATGACCCTGTTGGGTTTTAATTTGAGTATGTATATAAATGGAGTAGCAAAAAAACATGGCGAGGTGTCTCAAAGCATGTTTCCCGGCTATCAAATCAATGCCATAACAAATGGAGTGCATTCATACACATGGACTTCAGACAGTTTTAAGCAGATTTTTGATAAATATCTACCCGGATGGGCAAATGAACCTGAAATATTCGTCAGGATAGGAGTGATCCCGGACGATGAAATCTGGGCTGCTCATACAGACGCAAAGAAAAAGCTGATCGATTATGTTAATTCTGTTTCAGATGCTGATATGGATATTGATACGCTTACAATCGGCTTTGCAAGAAGATCAACCGCTTATAAAAGGGCAGATCTGTTGTTTTCTGATATTGACAGGCTTGAAAAAATAGGAAGCGGGAAAATCCAGCTTATCTATGGAGGAAAGGCCCACCCAAAAGATATCCCCGGGAAAGAGTTGATAGAAAAAATAATCTCTTATAAAACAGAGCTCAAAGGAAAGATCAAAATAGCATTCATACAAAACTATAATATGGATATTGCCCTTAAACTTGTTTCGGGCGCAGACATCTGGTTGAACACTCCGCTCAGACCCCTTGAGGCTTCAGGTACCAGTGGAATGAAGGCAGCTCATAATGGGGTAATCAACTTCAGTGTACTGGATGGATGGTGGATTGAGGGACATATAGAAGGATTTACAGGCTGGGCAATAGGACCTGCTGCGAAGGAGATAGTGCCTGACGATAATATGAATCAGATAGATGCAGAAGATCTTTATAATAAACTTGAAAAAGTGATTATCCCCCTTTATTATGACGATCGTAAAACCTGGATAAGAATGATGCAAAATGCTATCGGTAAAAACGCCTACTACTTCAACAGTCATCGCATGATGCGCAGATATGTAACAGAAGCATATATAAGGTAAGATTTGGATAAGCCGTGAAGTTCTTCTGGAAGTTTATTAGATAACTAGTCTTTTATTACTCTTTTCTCTTCTGCAATGCTCTTAAGCTTCTTATGAAGTGACAGGACTGATTCTCTCATTTTTTCCTTGGAATCGCTTTTATGTTCAATTTCAGATAAAAGGTTCAACAATTCCGAGTCAAACTGTTTAAGCATATCCATTTGACAATCATGCATGTTCTCTATCCTGTCCAGTAGTTGGTTTACCTGTAATATAAAAGACTTTATATAAATGTCATCTTTGGTACGTACATTTAGCCTTCTCCTATAGTCACCAGCCAGAATTAATCTGATATCTGTCTTGAGTCTCTGGAATGGGCCTATCAAACGATGAGAAAACAACATAGTTAATACAACTACAATGGCTGCGTATCCGAACATTATGATTATGAATAATGGAGTGCCATGCCCTATCCTGCCGCCGAGTTCTTTGGCAAGGTAAGTAAAAAAGGCTGTGACCAGGAGTGTCCACAGGATTATGAGAGCAATTGAAATGCGCAGTTCTTTGGAAACAAAATATTTCTGTCGAGTTTTTTTATCAGTCATTTAACAATAGTCTATCACATATATTAATGGATACTATAAATTGCAGCTTCATATCATTATGACAATTATAGAATGCTATATAATGTATTTCAAATCACATAAAAACTGAATTTTATTTGCTCGGTGAGGATAATGAAACCAAACAGCACGTCTAAAATCAGGCTTTTGAAGCTGCTTCCCTCTCTGCTTTAGCCTTTTCCCGTGCAGCCTTTTTCGCTTCATAGGCCGTTAAGACTTCAGGGTAGTTAAATGTTCCTGTAATAGCACACACCGGACATTTGGAAGTGCAGATACCGCAACCTATACATTTATCCTGGTTTATAACATGCGGTTTTTTTAGATCACCGGAAGCAGCGTTGACCGGGCAAATTTTTGCACATGCATGGCAACCTATACATTTTTCAGAAACAAATGCTTTGGGCCTTTTAGGTATGTAATCCATTATCGCATTAGTAGGACATTTTCTCACACAAAGACCGCAGATTTTACATTTATCAAGGTCAATTCTGGACAGGTAATTCTCGACTTTAGTGGCGTTATATGGACAGACTTTCACACATAGACCACAAGCAATACATCCGGTCTTGCAATTTTTCTTGGCAACAGGTCCCTTGTCCTTTGAATGACATCGCACAAGGACTTCTTTTGCCATTGGTAGAATTTCGATAACATTTACAGGACAGGTCTGGGCACAAACACCACAGGCAGTGCATTTCACAGGATCGATTACAGGCAAGCTGTCATCATCCATCGTAATAGCGTCAAATGGACAGGCCTTTGAACATGACCCATACCCGAGACAACCGTATATACAGGCTTTATCTCCACCACTTGCAAGAATAGCAGCCCTGCAATCAAGCACACCTTCATATTTAAACCTTCTGGCTGACTTTGAACGTCCCCCCTGACAGAAAACCCTTGCTATCTTCGGCTCCATTTGTTCCATAACCTTACCCGTAATTCTTGCAACAGCTTCTGCTGTTGCTGCCCCTCCGGGAGTACATAAATTCGGTTTAACATCAGGATTCAAAACGACCTGCTCTGCATACAGCCGGCAGCCAGGATAACCACATGCGCCACAATGAGCATGAGCCAGCACATCTGACACCTGATCAACACGGGGGTCCTCTTTAACCGCAAATTTCTTGGCAGCAAAGGCAAGGCCTATACCAAAAATAGCGCTTATTCCAAACAAAAATGCCGCTGAAAATTTAAGAACTTCTACTAAATCAACCGATTCACGGGCCTCAACTCCAGCACCAACACCCAGCATCGGAACAGGGATCTGATGCAGATAATGAATCAACTCAGAAAGAATATTTATAATGTTCAGATCTAACATGTTGCACCTTTAATTTTTATTAAATATATTCAGGAGTCAAGTGGAAAAATCTCCATTCACTCGAACCCCTGTCTGCCGTCAGGCAGGCTCGGAACCTGTTTTTACAAAGTTATCAAACCGGAAAACCCTGTAAATGCGAGCGCTATCAGTCCTGCTATGATAAATGATATCGGCAGCCCTTTAAATGGAGCCGGCACATCAGCAACTTCAAGCTTCTCCCTTATACTTGCCATTATTACAAGGGCAAGAGCGAAACCCAGTCCCGAACCTAATCCAAAAGCAATGCTCTCAAAGAAACCGTAATTCTCCCCGGCATTTATAAGTGGAACTGCAAGAATAATGCAATTTGTAGTAATAAGCGCAAGGTACACACCGAGTTTGTAGTACAGAGTTGGACTCACCTTTTTCATAATTGTGTCGGCTGACTGCACAAACGCTGCAACTATGCCAATGAATATAATGATCTTAAGGAAGGTCAGATCAGGTGAACCTGGATAAAGAGAATTTTCCTGCATAATATACGTAAAAACAACCCAGCTTAAAGCTGCACTCACCACCATAACCATTGTAAAGGTTATGCTCATGCCGACAGATGTCTCCATCTTCTTGGAAACTCCAAAGAAAATACAGAGACCGAGAAACCTGGTAAATACAAAGTTATTGATTAATGATGCCGCAACTACTAATTCAAACAGGTTACCAAAATCCATAGTACTCTCCCATAATATTAAACACCTGATGCGCCTTTGCCACCAAAAAATTTCATATCAACCCAGTTAAAAAATCCCATAAGCAGACCAACAGCCAGAAAACCTCCGGCAGGTAAAATCATAATGAGCAAAGGATTTCCGGAGATAAGAGATATGCCCCATAGTTCCCCTTTACCAAGAAGCTCTCTGAAAAAACTTATAACAATCATTGCTAACAGAAAACCGATACCCATGCCCAAGCCATCAAAAAATGATGGCACAAGTTTATTCTTGCTCGCAAAGACCTCTGCCCTCGCAAATATCGATGCAAATGCCACTATAATCTGGATGTATAGACCTATCTCTTTGTATACAGGTCTTGCATAAGTAGACATTAACATATCTATGATCGTTACATAACCGGCAATTATAAGCATAAAAATCGGGATTCTAATCTTGGGATGAATAAAGCTTCTTATTAGCGAAACCGTTACATTTACCATCGTCTGCACAAAAATAACCGCTATCCCAAGTGCTACCCCATTCTGCAAACCGTTCGTGACAGCAATAGACGGGCATAGACTGATCGCCATGCGGAATATCGTATTTTCTCCGAACATCCCATTCTTGAGTAATTCCCAGTTGCTTTTCTGGTTAACGCTCATCCCTGCACCTCACCGGACAATCTCTCTTTCAACATCAATACTCCGTTTTTAACCCCGTCTTCAGCAACAGCACGACTGGAGATTGTTGCGCCGGTTATTGCCTGAATTTTATCTTCGGTTTCCCCTTTTATAACAACAAGATTATCAGCACCTTTGCCTACAAACTGATTAAGGAAATAATCTTCTTCTATCTCGTCTCCCAGTCCGGGAGTCTCCCCATGCCCCAATATACTGATTTTTTGCAGGATAAAGTTTTTGTCGACTGATGCCAGCACATGGATATAGCTGGAGTAACCCTTGCCATATCCTTCAACAATATATCCGATGTCCTGAGGATTAAGGCACTCTTTCTCCTCTGTCATTTCACCTGTCTTCTCATTTTTAACATTTATTATTTTTATTTCTCCGCATTTCCGGGCTGCATAATACTCTGCATGCTTTTCATGAGTCTCCCAATCATCAAGCTTTGCTACCTCATCCGCTTCAGGCATCATTAGTTTTAGAGCCGCCTCTTTTTCCGCTTTTTCTTTTTGGAACTTGATCGGAGATGTCTTGGCATATACAAAAGCCATTATCAAACCGCCAATAACATATAAAACAACAAGGTTAAAAGTGATTTTGGCCATGTCTTTTGTGGTCATTTCTTCTGCTCCTTCACAACTCCAAACATCTTGGCCTTCACGCTTCTGTCAATCAAAGGTGCAAAGCAGTTCATTAACAATATTGCAAACATCACACCTTCCGGGAAACCACCTTGCAATCTTATAAGCATAGTGATTGCACCGCATCCGATCCCGAAAAATATCTGTCCTTTTCTGATTGACGGACATGTTACGTAATCCGTTGCCATAAAAAATGCTCCCAGAATCAAACCGCCGCTCAGAAGATGAATAAGAGGATCTCCTGTAAAGAAAACGAGTTGCCCGGTTTCGATATCTTTGCCCCCGAACATCCATGCAAGCACAGCTACTGTGCCAAGGAATGAAAGAGGGATATGCCATGTTATATATCGCTTGTAAAGAAGGAACAGAGCGCCTATCAGCAATGCAATCACAGATGTCTCACCAAGCGACCCCGCCGTGCTTCCTTTAAGCAGACTCATATAGAGATCAGTCTTGTCTCCAAAGACTTCTATTAGCTTAGCTAATCCTTCTTCTTTCAGAATACCCAGTGGGGTAGCAGTAGTCTTTGCATCTAAAGCAAGGAATTTCTCCGTAGGCTCTGACCATATCGTCATCAGCTTGGGAAACGATATCAGCAAAAATGCCCTGCCAATAAGAGCAGGGTTAAATATGTTATAACCTAAACCACCGAAAAGTAATTTTGTAATTACAACCGCTATGAGGGAACCGACTACGGGTATATAAAATGGAACACTCGGGGGAAGGTTCAGTCCCAGCAAAAGCCCTGTCAAAAAAGCGCTTCCATCACCTATGGTAGTTTTTTTCTTAAGACTGACTTGATAAACATGTTCAAATAGAACAGATGTCAAAATACAAAGCCCGGTCACATAAGCTGCAAGCGGACCAAAATAGTATACAGACATTATAAAAGCAGGCAAAAGCGATAGATTGACCGTCCACATTATACGGCCTACAGTCTCTTTGCCCCTGACATGAGGACTTACTGATACTATTAGTTCATGTGTTTTTGCTTCAGCTGTCATTTATATCCTCTTACGGTTTTATCTGTGACTTCGCGAGTCTGATAAACTGGACCATCGGCCTTTTTGACGGACAGACATAAGCACACGACCCGCATTCAAAACAATCAAAAAGATTATATTCTCTCGTCTCTTCAAAAAAACCTTTCTCAGACAGTATGCTTAACATTGAAGGGTTAAGTCCCATGGGACATATATCAATGCAACTGCCACATCGAATACAGGCAGAATATTCATCAGATGCAACATATTCATCTTCAGTCATAACCAGTATCCCCGATGTTCCTTTAATAACAGGAACATCCAGCGTCCATTGCGCAAATCCCATCATCGGGCCTCCGGATATTACTTTTACAGCACCATCCACAAGTCCGCCGCACTGTTCGATTACATCCGACATCAATGTGCCGATTCTCACCAGCATGTTTTTTGGTTCCTGTATCCCTTTACCTGTAATTGTCACAACCCTTTCAATTAAAGGTTTGCCATAACGCACCGCTTCATAAACCGCAATTGCTGTACCCACATTCTGGACAACAACACCAACATCCATCGGCAGTCCTTTGCTCGGAACCTCTCTTCCTTTAATTGCCTTTATCAGCATCTTTTCAGCGCCTTGGGGATATTTTATTTCAAGGGGGTACACTTCGATATTTGATTCTCCTGAAACAGCTGAACGCACCGCCTCGACCGCATCAGGTTTGTTCTCTTCAATTCCAATATAACCATTACTTACCCCCAGAGTCTTCATAAGGATTTTCAGCCCATCAACAAGCTCAGAAGAACGTTCCACCATCAGTCTGTGGTCAGCAGTCAAATATGGTTCACACTCAGCACCATTAATAATGACCGTATCAATAGGTTTTTCCTTTGGTGGGGAAAGTTTCACATTTGTTGGAAATGCAGCGCCTCCAAGCCCCACAATCCCGGCGTCTTTGATCAGTTGCTTGAAATCATCCGGGCCAAGATCCATATATTTATCATTTCCATTAAAAGTCACCGCCTGATCATTACCGTCGCTCTCGATAACTATTGAAGTCACCATTTTGCCGGAAGGATTTGGAAAGTCCGCAATAGCAATCACCTTCCCTGAGATAGAGGCATGAACAGGTGACGAAACAAAACTTGTAGTCACACCAATAACCTGACCTTTTTTTACTTCATCCCCGATATTGACTTCTGCTTTGCACGGTGCTCCGATATGCTGGCTTAGCGGAATTACTATTCTTTGCGGAAGTTTCGCTTCTGTAACAGGTTTGTTTGAGGTTAATTCCTTATGATACTCTGGATGAATACCTCGCTCAAATGTCGCGATTTTGCCCATTTTTAAAACTATCCTTCAGAAAATTATTCGAAGAAACTAAAAAAGAAATGTCTACGTTTTACTTATATCGATATAAGCTAACCTTTTAATTCTAAACTTAAACAATGCGTATATTGATAACATTTAAGATTATTAATGTCAAGAGACAGGCTGTCAAATTTGACCAATCTTACCCCTTAGCATTTTCCTTGCCAGTACCTTTACAAGGTATAACCCTTGTGATACACTAGCGATATGATTAAAAACAGATTGTTCTGGATGCTGTCATTTATACTGGCAATAAGTATCTTATTTATCCTTACTTACAGGGGACAAAATGTAAATATTAATCCTTCATTCCAGGAATCCTCGATGAAATCCCTTCATCTTATTAACAAACGCGGCAATGAAATAAGGTGGGAACTTTCAGCTCCAAAAGCAACAATCCCCGAAGACAAAAAAAGAATATTCCTTCAGTCACCATCCCTGATAATAAACAACTCTCCAGAAATTCATGTTACCAGCGGAAATGGGATCTATGAAATTGAAAAAGATAATATTACGTTAAGCAGACCCGTTAAAATAAATATCAAAGATGCCATATTCGAAACAGACTCATTAACATGGAACAGTAAAGATGAATTAATTTCAACCGATGATCCCGTTCAGGTTAAAGGGAACAATTATATTATTAATGGAACAGGATTGACCGCGCAGGTAACACAGCAAAAGGTAAGGATACTAAATAATGTTAAAGCCATTTTTTATAATTAATGCTGTATTAATTTTTTTCATGACATGCTCTTCTGCGTATACTGCATCGTCGAATACAACACCCGAAAAAAAAACCGTAGTTATAACTTCCAAAACACTCACGGCTGATAACAGGAATAATACTGCTGTATTTGAAGGGTCGGTAGTTGCAAAGACAGGTGACATAACAATGCATTCAGATAAAATGTCGGTGTTTTATGACAACTCCGAAAACAGCATCGATACGATTCATGCAACAGGTAATGTGAAGGTTCATAAAAATGAAAGAGCACTGTTTTCGGACAAAGCTGTATATTTTGATGCTGACGAAAAAATAGTCTTCACAGGGAACCCAAAGGCCATTGAAGGAAACAATATTATCAGTGGCACAAAAATTATTTTTTACTTCAAGGATGACCGTGCGGTTGTAGAGAACAGCAAGATTGTTCTACAGAACAAAGAAGAGCTCAAATAATGCATTCTCTTGAAGTTACAAGCCTGAAAAAAAGTTTTAATGGGAAACCTATTGTATCGGACATATCTTTAAATATCAGTTCCGGCGAAGTTGTAGGATTGCTCGGACCTAACGGAGCCGGCAAGACAACTACATTCCATATGATACTGGGCCTTATACACGCTGATTCCGGTACAATCTGTCTTGACGGTGAAAATCTTAACGGCTCTCCCATGTATAAAAGGGCACGGAAAGGTATTGGTTATCTGCCTCAGGAGGCTTCCATCTTCAGGAAACTGAAAGTCGATGATAATATCAGAGCTATACTGGAGGCATCAGACCTTGGCAATAACGCCATAAATGAAAAGTTAGAAGAAATCATGCATGAATTCAACCTCAAGCATTTAGCTAAAAGTTACGGTCATCATCTGTCTGGAGGAGAACGGCGCAAAGTAGAAATCGCAAGAGCGATCGCTGTTGATCCGATGTTCATGCTACTGGATGAACCTTTTGCAGGCATAGACCCGCTCGCTGTTAATGAACTAAAGAAAACACTGCGACAGCTCACTGCCAGGGGAATAGGGCTTATTATTACAGATCATAATGTACGTGAAACATTATCAATTACAGACAGAGCATATATAATAAATAACGGACATATTCTGGCACACGGGATACCGGCTGATCTCATTTCTAACGAACTTGTGAAAAAAAATTATCTCGGTGAAGGGTTTAAATTATAATGGCACAGGAACAAAGGCTGGAACTCAGGCTTTCGCAAAGGCTTATACTGACACCGCAGCTTCAGCAATCGATTAAACTGCTGCAATTGCCACTGCTCGAACTTACTCAGGATATCAACCAGGAACTCATGAACAATCCGATGCTCGAAGAAGGAGTAGACAGGGAATCCGAAATAAAAGACGAACAGTCCGGGCCCTCCAATGAAGAGCCGGTCCGTGAGAGTACAGTGGACATCGAGCCTCCTCTCGAAAAAATATTCGGCTTTACCTCCGAAAGCTACTTTGAAGACAGAGAAAGTGACGGTAGAGACTTTGGATATTTCAACCCAGACAATGAAGAAACAATATCCCCTTTTGAGAGGAACAGAGACAGGACAAATCTGTATGATCACTTACTCTGGCAGCTGAGACTTTCCTCAATAGAAGAAAATATCGGCAGGTCCGCCGAAATTATTATTAATAACCTCAACGACGACGGTTACATGCAGGCATCTATTGATGAGATATCTCAACTTGCCGAATCAGACACTGAAACGGTAGAAAAAGCTATAAAGGCAGTTCAGGAACTGGATCCGTCGGGAGTAGGAGCCAGAAATCTCCAGGAGTGTTTATTGTTACAGTTGCCTGCACTTGATCTAAGCGATACTCTTGTGGAAAAAATCCTCACTGAAGGTTTCTCTGAGCTTGAAAGGAAAAAGTACAATCAACTAGCCATAAAATTCAAAACTTCAATCAATGATATTTTTGACGCTGTCAAAATCATAGAAAAGCTCGAACCTCGACCTGGCAGAAATTATTCGAGCGATGAGCCTGTTCATATAATACCTGATGTTTATATTGAGGAATCTGAAGGTAAATTTTTGATCAATTTGAATGATGAAGGCATTCCAAGGCTCAGGCTTTCAAATTACTACAGAAAACTTCTTGCCAACAAAAAGTCCCTCGGTGCAGAGGAAAAGCAGTTTCTTGAAGAAAAACTTCGTTCAGCTGTATGGCTGTTGAAAAGCCTTGACCAAAGAAATAAAACTATATACAGAGTCACCGAAAGCATCCTGAAATTTCAGGAAGATTTTTTCAGAAAAGGAGCAGAGCACCTGAAGCCGCTTAATCTCAGAATTATCGCAGAAGATTTAGGCATGCATGAAAGCACTATCAGCAGAGTGACATCAAATAAATATGTTCAGTGTCCCCGAGGGCTGCTGAACTTCAGATATTTTTTTAGCAACGCAGTTGCCACAGACCTCGGCAGCATGTCATCGTCCACTGTAAAGAACATTATAAAACAGATTATCGCTGAAGAAGATTCCAAAAAGCCGCTTAATGACCAGAAAATAGTTAATATTCTTAAAAGTAAAGGCATCAGTGTTGCCCGGAGAACCGCTGCAAAATACAGAGAAGAATTAAAAATTTCATCTCATTTAAAACGAAAAAAATGGTTTTGACATTTGTTAATCATGATTCGTTATATGGTATTGTTTAATAGTTGTCCGTTTTAATGATATTTTCTGATAATTGTTACCAACTACCGAACAACGATTTGTCCAGGAGGGAGGGAAAAGATGAATATAATTATTAACTGCAGACATATGGACCTCACCAAAAATCTGAAGGATTATGCAGAAGAAAAAATAGGCAAATTCAATAAATATCTTACTCAGATTACAGAAGCAACCGTTACTTTAAGCGTTGAGAAATACCGGCATAAAGCAGAAGTTCATTTTAACGTAAACGGGTCTATGTTAAAGGCTGAAAGCATCACCGGAGAAATGTACTCTTCTATTGATGAGGTGGTGGAAAAACTGGCCAGACAGGTAAAGAAACACAAGGATAAAATCGTCTCCCAGAGAAAAGGCAGGAACAAGTCAGATATCCCGGTTGAATCAATAGAGACTGCTCCCTCAATAATAAAAAATAAGTCTTATGACATTAAGCCAATGAGCCTGGAAGAAGCTGCCATGCAGATGGACCTGTTAGATAAATCTTTCTTTATTTTCACAAACGCCTCCTCTGGAAATATAAACGTTTTATACAAAAGAAATGATGGTAACTTCGGCCTGATTGAACCGATAAAGTGACTGTTCGAAAAAAAAATCAGCCCTTCACAATTATCCTGACCGGGCTGTCAGGCTCAGGCAAGACTGTAGCTCTTAATGCCTTTGAAGACAGCGGTTTCTTTTGTGTAGACAATCTCCCCTCAACCTTGATCCAGACATTTGTTAATTTAGGAAACAGATCACCTTCAATATCAAAAGCTGCCATCGGAGTTGATATTAGAGAAAGGAAATTCTTAAGTGGTTTTGCTGATAATATCGCTTCATTGCGGAAAAAATACAAAGTAGAAATAATATTCCTGGAGGCTTCTGAGGAAGTTCTTGCAAGAAGATTCAAGGAGACCAGAAGACCTCATCCTCTGGGATATAAAGACCTTTCAAAGGCCATATCCCGGGAGCTAAAACTTCTCTCACCTATTCGTAAGGAATCTGACAAAATCATAGATACTTCTTCTATGACTCCCCACAGACTTCGTAAGTTCATAACAGATTTTTACTCAAAGACTGGATCACAGGAAATGACTATAAGCCTTGTATCTTTTGGTTATAAATATGGAATACCACTGGAGGCAGACCTTCTGTTTGATCTCAGGTTTCTGCCAAATCCATATTTCATAGATGAACTCAAAGCATTCCCTGGCACATCACAGAAAGTTAAAAAATTTGTCCTGTCCAACAATGATACCAAAGAGTTCTTTAAAAAATTTAAACCCCTGCTGAATTATCTGATACCTCATTACAAGGCGGAGGGAAGAAGTTATCTGACAATAGGAATTGGATGCACAGGCGGAAGACACCGGTCACCTGCAATAAGTGAAGAAATTAAAAAAATGCTGAAAAAACAGAAACTGGATGTTTCGGTTACCCATAGAGACCTGTAGTATTACTCATGATAACTATCTTTAGATACATTCCGGAAATATGATCTACCTTGACAACAATGCCACTACGCCATTAGCTCCTCAGGTTGCTAATGCAATTAGCAAATGTTTAAGGGAAAATTATGGCAATCCTTCAAGTTCACATGCGTTCGGAATCAGGGCCAAAAAAGCTGTAGAAAACGCGAGGAAACAGACAGCCGAACTTGTTGGAGCAGCAGCAGGTGATATTACTTTCACTTCAGGCGGTACAGAAGCAAACAATATGGCCATTATAGGTACAGCCCTTAGATTCAGGCAGGGGCACATAATCTCTTCCTGTATTGAACATCCCTCTGTTTTAAATCCCCTGAACTATCTTGAAAGCATAGGCTACAAAGTAACATATCTGCCTGTTGACAGATATGGTCTGATAGATTCCACAATGATAAATAAATGTCTGCTGAAAAATACAATTCTTATAAGCATAATGCATTCAAACAATGAAACAGGCACGATACAGCCTATTGCTGCTATAGGCCGGATCGCAAAGAAAAAATCAATCATATTCCATTGTGACGCTGCACAGTCTGTTGGCAAAGTTCCTGTGAATGTTAAAAGAAATCACATAGATCTCTTAACTATAGTTTCTCATAAATTTTACGGGCCCAAAGGAGTCGGGGCGCTTTTCATTAAAGCAGGCACAACATTAAAGCCTATTCTGTATGGTGCGTCTCATGAAAAAGGCCTGAGGCCCGGGACAGAGAATGTTGCAGGGATTGTCGGTCTCGGCAAGGCAGCAGAGCTGGCAAAAGAAGAATTACCTGAAAGAGTTGCTGAAATGAAATATTTATCAAAAATGTTGTTTAACGATTTATGCAAACATATACCTGACCTAAGATTAAATAGTCATTATTCAAAGCGCCTTCCCAACACATTAAACATATCATTTCCAAATGTGCAGGGATCACTTCTACTGGATAAATTAAAAAATGATATTGCTGCGTCAACCGGCTCCGCATGTCATGAAGGACAACACTCTCCATCGCCAGTACTCAAAGCAATGGGCCTAAGTAATGCTGATGCCTTTTCAGCTATAAGGTTGAGTCTCGGAAGGACCACCACAAAAAATCAGATTAAAAAGGCTGTTAAGGCTATTTTAAAAGCATATAAGAGCATTAGCGCAAAAGTTTAATTTCCTTAACGTTAATAAAGCTAATATATGTTTCAAAAGATATTTGAAATTAATATGAGAAGGCAGGAAACCTGGGAGAAATGTTTGAACAGCTTTTTGCTACTTCATTCTTGTTATACCACCTGAAAAAATTGCCACTTTCATCTGTAGCAGCTTTTTTTGTTTTTTCAATTTTCTTTCTTTGATCCCGCTTTCTATCCAGTGGAATGGATTGAGACTTAACCCCTTGAATCCTGTCAATTTTTCGTTTCCTAAAGAATTCCTGTTTATTTGCATATTATTAATAAAGCAATTTCTTTACCAATTTCAAACCATTTGATATTAAATGATAGTTGAATGTCTGATATTTTTTTTGTGTTGTATTTACTTCAGTTTCAAAGCAATAATGACACTTTAGCTTCATTCTGAATAACTATTAAATACAGAATAGCCTACTGCAGAAGGGTGCAGGATTTTTTCAATTCACTTTCATTTACAGGGCCGTATACAGTTAGCGCAAAAGCGTTATCACCAACGAGCTTTTGAGAAAGCTCCTTAACCTGATCAAGAGTCACCGATTCTACAATAGTTATTATTTCTTCAGGCGGAGAATATTTACCATAATATATTTCCTGCTTAGACATGTTTGTCATTTTATTACTCGTTGATTCAAGAGCAAGGACAAGATTGCCTTTAAGCTGGGACTTAGCCCTCTGAAGTTCATCGGCTGTAACAGTAGCAGAAAGGTTTCTCATCTCATCAATTGTGATATTAATTACTTCACTCACATGTTTTCTGTCTGTACCCGCGTAAACAGCCCAGAGGCCAGTATCAAAATACGCTGAATGATAAGAGTATATGGCATATACCAGCCCTCTTTCTTCTCTGACATTCTGAAAGAGCCTTGAGCTGAACCCGGAGCCGAGTATAGTATTCAGCAAATGCATTACGTACCTGTCGTCACTTCCATAATGTAACCCCTGCAGGCCAATACAGATATGTGCCTCCGAAAGATCTTTGGTAACAATATTGACCTCTCCCGTAAATTTTTGATGGTCGGGTTTCTTTAAAATGCTGTTTCGCTTTAATGAACCCACAGTCCTATCCATATATCCGACAAGTTTCTCTTCATTAAAGTTTCCACTGCAGGCAACAATAATATTTTCTGTCCCGTAATGCTCCGTTATATGATCAAGCAGATTCTTCCTTGTATATAGATTTATCGTCTCCCTTTTTCCAAGGACTGATTGACCCAGCCCTTCTTCTCCCCATATGTTTCTGTTGAAAAGCTCATGAATATAGTCAGCAGGGTTGTCTTCAACCATTTTAAGTTCCTCGATTACTATATTTTTCTCTTTTTCTATATCACTGTCAGGAATAGTTGAGTTCAGGAAAATATCCGTTAAAAGATCGATCCCCTGCTCCATATATTCATCTAACACCTTTATATAAAAAAGCGTATATTCCGTTGACGTAAAGGCGTTTAATTCTCCACCAATAGAATCTGTTTCCTTTGCAATGTCCTGGGCTGTTCGTCTTTCCGTACCCTTGAAAAGCATATGTTCTAGAAAGTGGGAAATCCCGCTTCTGCCAGGCTTTTCATCCCTGGAACCAATCTTTACCCATATACCAATGCACACGGAACGAATTTCATTCATAGATTCCAAAAGTAAAGGGATATTGTTGTTGAGAGCGACTTTTTTAAACATTATTTTATTTGATAGTAGAATAGATTCCTGTTTTCACGGGAATGATGATTGAAGAATTTATCACAATATTCTGATGCATTTAATTGCTGCAGAATTGAATTGATTGGAAATGTTATTTATCAGCAGCCTGATCTTTTATAGCCTCTTTCCTGCTAAGGCGCACCCTGCCCATCTTGTCAACTTCAATAACCTTGACAAGTAATTCTTCCCCTTCCTTCAGAACATCTGTGACTTTGGCTATCCGCTCTTCAGCGATTTGTGATATATGAAGCAGCCCTTCAGTGCCCGGCAAAATTTCGACAAAGGCACCAAAATCAACAATACGTTTAATCTTGCCGTTATAGAGCTTGCCCACTTCCGCTTCGGCGATTATTCCCTCTACAATTTCGATCGCTTTCCGGGCAGATTCCTCATCTATTGATGCAATATTTATAGTACCGGTATCATCAATATCAATCTTCACACCGGTCTGTTCAACAATTCCCCTTATAACCTTTCCACCAGTTCCGATAACATCCCTGATTTTGTCAGGCTTTATTTTCATGGTAAAAATCCTGGGGGCATATGCCGAAAGATCTTCTCTGGGAGATGAAAGGATTTCTTTCATCTTTCCCAATATATGAAGCCTTCCATGTTTCGCCTGATCCAGCGCCTTTTCCATTATCTCATGAGTTACACCGCTTATTTTTACATCCATTTGGAATGCCGTAATACCAGCCTCGGTCCCTGTCACCTTGAAGTCCATATCCCCGAGATGATCTTCAAGCCCGAGTATGTCTGTCAGCACGACCGTTTTTTCTCCCTCTTTTATAAGCCCCATAGCAATACCGGCCACAGGCGACTTTATCGGAACACCGGCGTCCATCAATGCAAGTATGCCACCGCATACTGTAGCCATTGATGATGAACCATTCGATTCCAGTATGTCCGAAACGATTCTTATGGTATACGGGAACTCCTCCTTCTGAGGAAGAACTTCTTTTATTGCCCTTTCGGCCAAATTGCCATGTCCAATCTCACGGCGACCCGCAGAACGGAGGAACTTTACCTCTCCTACACTAAATGGAGGGAAATTGTAATGAAGCATGAACGACTTTTTTGAATCCCCTTCAAGTGAATCAATTCTCTGCTCATCATCTGCAGTACCGAGCGTAACAACCGCAAGCGCCTGTGTCTCTCCCCTTACGAAAAGAGCTGATCCATGCGCCCTCGGAAGAAAGCCGATATCAGCGCTGATTTCCCTGATCTCATCAGACTTACGTCCATCAACTCTGACACCCTGCTCCAGTATCATGTTCCGGACAAGGTCTTTTTCCAATTTCTTAAATATAAAAGCTATGTCTTTCGAAATATTCTCTTCTTCATTATTTAAATCTTTTATTACTTCCTTAAGGATATCATTAAGGGCATCCTGCCGTATGAGCTTATCAGGAATAGCAATAGACTTTTTAATTTGTTCAAGAGATCTTTCCGAGACTGATGCCACAAGATTCTCGTCTAATTGCGGCGGCGTAACAGATCTTTTGGTCTTGCCTGCAGTGTTAACCAGATCTTTCTGAAGGTCTACTACTTTTTTAATTTCCTTATGTGCAAGATCAAGCGCTTCAAGAAGCACAGACTCAGGTACCTCAAGTCCTCCACCCTCAACCATAAGAACCGCGTCATCCGTGCCTGCTACAATAAGCAAATAATCACATTCTTTAATTTCCTGGAGATCCGGGTTAATAACAAAAGAATCACCAATGATACCCATCCGGACCGCACCTACAGGTCCTTCAAATGGAATATCGGAAATGCTAAGGGCAGCAGATATACCTATGATGCCAAGTATATCCGAAATATTTTCTTCACCAAAAGACAGGACAGATACAATTCCCTGGGTTTCACTATAAAAACCATCCGGGAAAAGAGGCCTGATAGGTCTGTCGATTAATCGGGATGTAAGGACTTCCTTTTCACTTGGTCTGCCTTCCCGTTTAAAGAAACCACCTGGAATTTTACCGGCAGCATATGCCTTTTCCTGATAATCAACCGTGAGGGGGAAAAAGTCTATGTCTTCTCTTGCTTCTTTTTTGGCTACTGCTGTAGCCAAAACAACAGTATCACCGTATCTTACTATTACCGAACCATCAGCCTGCTTTGCAAATCGCCCTGTTTCAAGAGACAGGGACTTTCCTTTAACATCAATCTCAACATTTGTCATCAATCCTACTTTCTCAAACCAAGCTGCTTGACAATCTTTGCATACCTCACCGAATCAGTCGTTTTAAGATACCGCAGGAGCTTTCGTCTCTGACCAACCAGTTTCAAAAGTCCTCTGCGAGAATGATGATCTTTTTTATGTAACTGAAAATGAGAATTTAGCACAGTTAATCGCTCGCTTATCAGAGCTATCTGAACCTCTGGCGACCCTGTATCACTGTCATGCATCTTGTATTGTTTAATTATGTTTTCTTTATTTTCTTTTGCTAACGGCATACAATCACCTTTCTATAAAAGAGATAGAGTTTAACACAACTATAATCTTGATGTAAAGTTATTGCGCTATATCAATTTATGAGTATATATTATAGAAATTGTACCAGAAAAATAATAGATAGCAAAGACAAAAGAGACCTGACAAGACATTTAAATGCCGTTGATCATAACGAGTTTAAAAGTCACTGATTCTCACAACCAAAAGGCAATTGAAGATCATTTACTTTCCTGAAGCTCATTCTGTGTATGGAGCAAGGGCCATACATGTTTATATGCGTCATATGCTCCTTTGTGGAATATCCCTTGTGACCCTTGAAATTATACAGCGGGTACTTCTCATGATAATCAAGCATTATATCATCCCTTACGACTTTTGCAATTATCGAAGCAGCAGCAATGGATGCGCTGACAGATTCACCTTTAAAAGTCGAGAACTGCTCGATATCAATGTCAGGCAGTTTAACCGCATCTATCAGTAAGATATCTGCCTTTACCCCTAAATCCTTCACAGCCTCTCCCATCGCTTGTCTTGTAGACTGAAGTATATTTATTCTGTCAATCACATCCGCATCAACGATTCCAACTCCGATAGCAACAGCAGATTGAACAATATCCCAGAACAGTTTTTTCCGTTCTCTGGAAGTAATCTTTTTTGAGTCCCTGACACCGTTTATGACTGTGTCCGCAGGAAGTACAACAGCTGAAGCAACTACCGGTCCTGCCAGAGGCCCCCTGCCGGCTTCATCCAGACCTGCTACAACAGGATATGTTTTTCGGATATTATCATCATAAACAAAGATGGAGGGGATACTATTATCCACAGGCAATTTACTACCTTTTCCTGAAACCTTTTTCCTTAACCTTGGCAGCCTTACCCTTTTTATCTCTAAGGTAATATAACTTTGCCCTTCTTACAGCACCTTCTTTTATAACTTTAATGTTCTCTATCAATGGTGAATGAAGAGGGAAAATCTTCTCTGCCCCGATCCCGTAAGATATTTTCCTTACCATAAACGTTTCACGCGTACCGGATCCTCTACGCCCTATTACAATACCCGTAAATATCTGGACTCTTTCTTTTTCTCCTTCTTTGATCCGCATACTAACACTGACAGTATCTCCAATACTGAAGTGTGGAATCTCTCTTTTATATCCTTCTTCAACTACTTTTACCGCATCCATTGTATTCCTCCTGCTCTGGTTAAATTTAGTTAATTATACATATTTTGCAGAAAATTCGTTTGATTCGCATAAATCAGATATCTTCGTCAGATGATATCTCAGAAAGCAATTTTTTATCCACCTCTGTCAGCTCAACCTTATCAATCAGATCAGGTCTCATTTCAAGCGTCCTTTTCAAGGCCTGCTTTCTTCGCCATAATAATATTCTCTTATGATCTCCTGATACAAGCTCTTGAGGCACCCTGAATCCTCTGTATTCTCTCGGCCTCGTATAATGAGGGTAGTCTAACAATCCCCACGAAAATGATTCTTCCTCTCCAGACTTATCATCACCGAGGGCCCCCGGGATGAGTCTTGCAACAGCATCAATAATCACAAGTGCCGCAAGCTCTCCTCCGGTTAATACATAATCCCCGATAGAGACCTCTTCATCAACAATGTTTTTTACCCTTTCATCAATCCCTTCATACCTTCCGCAAATAAATACGATCCTCTGCTCTTCGCGTGAGTAGTCTTCCGCCATTGACTGATCAAAAGGCCTCCCCTGCGGACTCAGGAGAACTACCTTGCGCTGCTGGCCATCTTCTTTGAGAAAATCTATAGCCCTGAATATCGGTTCCGGCTTGAACACCATACCGGCTCCCCCGCCAAAGGGGTAATCATCAACTGTCCTGTTGGGATCCGACGTAAAGTCTCTGATATTATACAGAGCTACATCAAGCAGTTTTTTCTCTCGTGCCCTTTTTAAAATGCTTGCATTGAGACAGGCAGTTAGTATTTCAGGAAAGAGCGTCAGGACGTCACATTTCATTTTCAGGACAAAAGGCAATTCTTAAGGAAAAAAGGTCTGTGACCAGTATCCTTATATTTTATTCAACACCAGATAATCGGAGTGTAAGTCTTGAACTTTATTGTTATTCCAGGATTTCAAGAACACAGCGTTTGCCAAGTTTTGTGCCGGCAGCACTTAAAATCGTTCTCATAGCCCGAGCGGTCTTACCCTGTTTACCGATAACCTTCCCAAGATCACTGGTATCAACACGCAATTCAAAAACCGTTGTTCTTTCTCCCTCCACTTCAGTAACCACTACATCTTCCGGCTTGTCTACCAGAGCTTTGGACATTTGCTCTACTAACGATTTCATGTCACCCACCTCCATTTGTATCCGGGCTGTTTTTTACAGACCTGATATTTTCAAAAGATTCTTAACAACAGAAGTTGGTTGTGCTCCACAGTCAATCCAGTACTTGGCTCTTTCAGTGTCTATTTTCACTTCAGAAGGGTTTTTCAATGGATCATATGTACCTATAATTTCTATAAATGGTCCGTCCCTTCTCTTACGTGAATCAGCCACTATAACCCTGTAAAAAGGTTTTTTCTTGGCACCTTTTCTTGTCAATCTAATCTTTACCAAACTGCTTCCTCCAAATAAATATTTAATGATACAGCATACACGATATATGAGATATTATTCAATATTTGTCTTTTAGAACTTGAACTGAGGCATACTCAGACCTTTGCCGCGCTTCATCTTCTTCAACATCTTCTTCATCGCCAGGTGCTGCTTAACAAGTTTATTTACATCAGCAACCACGGTACCGCTTCCAGCAGCAATTCTCTTTTTTCGACTGCCGTTAAGTATAACATAATTATTACGTTCCTGTGCTGTCATGGAATTAATTATAGCCTCAACTTTCACAAAAGCCCTGTCATCTATATTAACGCCCTTCAACTGTTTGCTCATGCCCGGAATCATGCCAAGAATATTCTCCAGCGGGCCCATTTTTTTAATCTGTTTTATCTGATTAACCAGGTCTTCAAAAGTAAATCTCCCTTTATTTATTTTGCCTTCTACTTTAAGGGCATCTTCCAGATTTACCGCCTCCTGGGCCTTTTCCACGAGTGTAACCACATCACCCATGCCCAATATCCTCGAGGCCATCCTGTCCGGATGAAACGGCTCAAGTAAATCAATCTTTTCACCAACACCGATAAATTTCACAGGTTTGCCTGTTACATGAACTATCGAAAGTGCCGCGCCTCCCCTGGCATCACCATCCATCTTTGTAAGAATTACTCCCTGAATCTCAAGTCTTTCATCAAAAGACTTTGAAATATTCACAGCATCCTGCCCGGTCATTGCATCCGCAACGAGAAGAATTTCCTGAGGATCAGATTCTTTTTTTAGATTCTCAAGCTCTGCCATCAACGGTTCATCAATGTGAAGTCTGCCAGCAGTATCAAGGATTAATACGTCTCTTCCTTCAAGCTTCGATTTTTTAAGGGCCTTGGGATAGATAGTTACCGGATCATCCCCGGGTTGGGTCGCATATACAGGAACATCAATTTGTGCGCCAAGCGATTGAAGCTGATCAATGGCAGCAGGCCTGCCCGTGTCCATTGCCACAAGCATCGGCCTTTTACCGTCTTTCCTGAAATTAATTGCAAGCTTTGCCGCTGTAGTAGTTTTACCGGACCCATGAAGACCGACCAGCATTATTACAGTTGGAGGGTTTGGAGCAAGATTGATTTTACTGTTTCCCCCGCCCATAAGTTTACAGAGTTCATCATGCACGATCTTTACTACCTGCTGCCCCGGTGTTATACTGTCAATCACCTCTTTTCCTACAGCACGTTGCCTGACCTTCTCTATGAAATCTTTAACAACTCTGAAGTTAACATCTGCTTCAAGGAGCGCCATTCGGATCTCCTTCATGGCAGCATTAACATCTTCTTCTTTCAGAAGCCCCCTGCCCTTCAGTTTCCTGAATATGCCTTCTAATCTGTCAGATAATGATTCAAACATGTTTAAGTTGTGGAGTTATTAGAACACCGGTTCAAAGTTGTCATTTCTAATAAATGAGCTAACTTGTACCTGTATTTAAAAATTTTCCTCTATATATTTTTCTGCCGCCACTGCAGCTGTAGCTCCATCTCCAACAGCGGTAGTAATTTGCTTGAGAGGTTTTGACCTTACATCACCCGCTGCAAAAATACCGGGAGCCGACGTAGACATATTTTCGTCAGCAATTATGTAATTGTCTTTATCAAGATTGGCAAGCCCTGCAAGAAATTCTGTATTTGGATTATATCCTATATATATAAATACACCTTGAACGTTAAGAATTGTCTTTTCATCGGTCTTCACATTCTTTATATGCAATGCATTGACCCCGGCCTCACCAGCAATTTGTTCTGGAACAGAGTCCCAGACAAATTTAATCCTGGAATTCGCAAATGCCCTTTCCTGCAATATCTTTTCAGCCCTTAGTTTGTCTCTCCTGTGTACAACATAAACTGTGTCTGCAAACTTTGTTAAGAAAAGAGCCTCCTGCACGGCAGAGTCACCACCACCAACAACAGCAATACTCTCGCCTTTAAAAAAAGCACCATCACACGTAGCACAGTACGAAACACCTTTTCCACGAAATTCATCTTCCCCTTTAATTTTTAAATTGCGAGGATGAGCGCCTGTCGCAAGTATTATGCTTTTGGCTTCATATTTCTGACCATCTTCAAGAGTTACTTCTTTTGTCTTGTCTTTAATGGCAACTTTTGCAACACTTCCCTGAGTTATCTCAAGCCCGAATTTTACAGCCTGTTTTTCCATCTTCTGCGCAAGTTCAGCTCCGAGAATGCCTTCTTCAAATCCCGGATAATTTTCAACCCACTCGGTTGTTGTGACGAGACCACCCGTTAAGCCTTTCTCTAACAAAAGGGTTTTGAGTTTTGCCCTTGTAGTATAAAGCCCTGCTGTCAATCCAGCAGGGCCTCCCCCGATTATAATAATGTCATACATTTTTAAATGGAATTATCCGAGCAAAGAATCTAATTTTGACTTGAGCTGACCCTTTGGAACTGCACCTACTACCTGATCCATCACCTTTCCATCTTTAAAAAACATAAGTGTAGGAATCCCTCTGATGCTATAACGGCTGGCAATATCAGGATTTTCATCAGTGTTAACTTTTGCAAAGGTTACTTTGCCCTCATACTCCTTGGCAAGCTCCTCAACAACCGGAGCAACTATTTTACATGGGCCACACCAGGTTGCCCAGAAATCAACCATTACCAGACCCTGCGACTTGACAACTTCCTCATCAAAAGAGTCGGTTGTAACACTCTTTACCATATCTGACATTCAAATAACCTCCTCTATAATATATTTACAAGATATAATTATATTTCTTCATTAACTTCTTTGTCAATTTAGTGTATTCCCACATTCAACATTGAAAACACACGGAACAGAAATATGAGTTAAGGTAAAAATGAAAAAGTTATGTTAAAATTTGTGCGCAATATTACAAACAACTAAAAGTTAGACCGGAAAGCAATAATGGCAGAAATGAAAAACCGTGAAACAACCCCTATTCCCGGAATTGAATATTCAGAAATCCATATACCGGATGAAAAGGATGTTGGCACAGGGACTTTTACTTCTGTTCTCGAACCCAAGGCACTAAAAAAGATTAATCCAATTATAAGCAGCATTCAGAATGAGCCTGTTTTTCTGATGATTGTCAGTATAAACACCGCAATATCACAGGTTACCGCTATGATAGGCAAATCACATAATACTGCTCCCCTTGACCGGAAGGTCTTTAATATTCCTGACAGTATTGATGATGAAACAGCCAATGACTTTACGGTCAAATTCAATGACTGGGATATCGAGAGCATGAAATTAAATGGAGATGATCTAAAGTTAGCAGAGTAACAGGTCCAGTTTACTTTTTCCTCAACGCCTCTTCAACTGTTTTAATGGCACAAAATTCTCCACACATACTGCAGACCTGGGATTCTGAAGGAGGTACCTCTGAGCGCCACTGTTTTACGCGCTCAGGATTTAGAGACAGTTCTATCTGACCGTTCCAGTCAAGGGCCTTTCTCCTTTTTGCCATTTCAATATCAATGTCTATTGCACCATTAACTCCCTTTGCTATGTCCGCTGCATGAGCCGCGATTTTTGATGCTATTACACCTTCCTTGACATCTTCAATGTTAGGAAGTCGTATATGCTCCGAGGGAGTCACATAACATAAAAAATCAGCACCCGCCGCACCGGCTATTGCTCCGCCTATGGCAGCAGAAATGTGGTCATAACCCATGCCTATATCTGTCACAAGAGGGCCAAGCACATAAAATGGTGCACCCTTGCATATTTCTTTCTGCATTTTTATGTTCAACTCGACCTGATTGAGCGGAACATGTCCCGGTCCCTCAATAATAACCTGAACCCCTTCTTTAACTGCCCTGTCCCTAAGTTCACCGAGAGT
Organism: uncultured Nitrospiraceae bacterium; assembly: GCA_964626925.1. GTDB lineage: Bacteria > Nitrospirota > Thermodesulfovibrionia > UBA6902 > UBA6902 > CAZVHL01. The sequence goes on along the minus strand of CAZVHL010000008.1, from coordinate 101 downwards.
AGTCAACTCGTCAATCTGAGTCCTGTCAGTTGCATCGGCCAGGCACCCCGGTCGCGCCGCGTCTCCAAGACTCAGAGTCAGGTCATATTTTTTAGACATCT
>CAZVHL010000007.1:1202-26420 GCA_964626925.1 uncultured Nitrospiraceae bacterium | reverse complement strand
TTTATGCCAACATCTTTATTTATCATAAATTCCATTTTCATAATTCTTATCGGATAATGCAGGGGAAACCTTTAGCGAGGTAACATATTGATAATTAAACATAATTATGATTCACTTCTGTGGTGAGAACTTATATGACCTGAAGAATGCATATAAACTGCCAGTAGTCAAATATCCCGCCAACAGTCAACAGCTTGACAGATGAACAATAAGGAGGAGAAACATTCTCAATAAAAAATATCAGTTATGCGTTCTCTTGATTTCATCAGCAATTCTTGCAACCCTTGCCATCTCTTTTATATCATGCACCCTGATAATGTCAGCACCATTGAATATCCCTATGGCAGCAGCAGCAGCTGTTCCCTCAAGTCTATCAGCAGCAGGTGCATCATCAAGAATATTGCCGATGAATGCTTTTCTTGAATGACCCAGGAGTATCGGCTTTTCAAAGCCCTTAAACTCGTTTAAGCGATTTATAATTTCCAGATTGTGCGCAACGGTTTTCCCAAAGCCAATTCCGGGATCAATTATTATTTTTTCATCAGATATTCCGGAACGTCTCGCGATGCTGATCCCTTCTCTCAAATAGTCCATGATTTCGGGTATGAGCGCCTTATAATAAGGATGCCTCTGCATATTTTTTGGTGTGCCCTGAATATGCATGATTACAACAGGCACTTTGCTCTTAGCTGCAAGATCAGGCATTTCAGGGTCAAAACGCAGTCCGCTTATATCATTAATCATTGAAGCCCCTGCTGAAACAGCGGCTTCAGCAACAGAGGCTTTATATGTGTCTATTGATACAGGAACGCTTGCCTGTTTAGTAATTGCCTTAATAATCGGGACCACACGTTTTATCTCCTCTTTTACTGATACCTCTGCTGCTCCCGGTCTGGTTGACTCACCCCCCACATCAATGATATCAGCTCCATCTTCTATCATTCGGAAAGCCTGTTCAACAGCTTTGTCTTTATTGAAAAATTGACCGCCATCAGAAAAAGAATCCGGAGTGACATTTAGAATGCCCATTATGTACGTCTTTTGAGAGAAGTCAAAATCGAAATTTTGCCACTTTAGTTTCATTATATCTCCACAAAAAAGATACAGGATTTACTATGAAGGATGCAAGGAAGTCTGAAGACTTCCGGATAATGTAATACAAGAACTTAAGGGAATGTAAGATGATAGAAAATGAAGATAAGATTCACAAATTAAGCAGTTGCTTCCGTCACAGTACCCGCATCGCCTTCTGGTTCCGGCTCTTTATCGCCATCCTGCGCAACTTCTACTATCTTATTAATGTCAGCGGCATTAAGGGTTTCTGTTTCAAGCAACGCCTCTGCCAGTTTGATTAGAATTGGCTTGTTATCAATAAGGAGCTGTTTTGCATAATCATATCTGTCTGCAACAATAGTCTTGACTTCTTCGTCTATTTCCGCAGCAATTTTTTCAGAGTAGTCTTTTTGTCTGGTAAGTTCTTTGCCAAGGAATATTTGCTCTTCTCTTCTTCCAAAAGTAAGAGGCCCCAGCTTTTCGCTCATACCCCATTCACAGACCATTTTTCGGGCCAGCTCAGTTGCCCTCTGGAGATCATTACCAGCTCCAGTTGTGATATGTCCGAGGCAGATTTCTTCAGCAGCCCTGCCGCCCATAAGAACCGCCAGGGTACCTAATATATATTCTTTGGAATAAGTATACCTGTCATCAATCGGGAGCTGCTGAGTAATACCCATAGCCATACCACGCGGAATAATACTCACCTTGTGAATGGGATCAGTGTCTGGGGTTAATTTTGCAACAAGAGCATGTCCTGCCTCGTGATGGGCAGTATTGTTCTTTTCTTCCTCAGTAATAATCATGCTCTTTCTTTCCTTGCCCATCATCACTTTATCTTTGGAGTTTTCGAAGTCGATCATTTCAACCTTTGTTTTTGACTGCCGGGCCGCAAGCAATGCGGCTTCATTGATCAGATTCGCAAGGTCCGCACCAGAAAAGCCGGGAGTTCCTCTCGCCAGTGTCTCAAGATTCACATCCTCACCAAGAGGTACGTTTTTGCTGTGAACATTCATTATTTCAAGCCTCCCCTTAACATCCGGATGAGGCACGACAACCTGCCGGTCAAACCTGCCCGGTCTTAAAAGCGCAGGATCAAGAACATCCGGCCTGTTAGTTGCCGCAATGATAATAATGCCTTCATTCTGGGAAAAACCGTCAAGTTCTACCAGGAGCTGGTTTAATGTCTGTTCACGTTCATCATGACCACCTCCAAGTCCCGCTCCCCTGTGACGGCCAACAGCATCAATTTCGTCAATAAATATAATGGATGGTGAGTTTTTCTTTGCCTGTTCAAAAAGATCTCTTACCCTGGATGCCCCTACCCCGACAAACATTTCTACAAAATCAGAACCGCTAATAGAAAAAAACGGAACGCCAGCCTCCCCGGCTATCGCTTTTGCAAGCAGTGTCTTGCCAGCTCCAGGAGGGCCGATAAGCATGACCCCTTTAGGGATCTTCCCGCCCAGTTTCTGGAATTTCTGGGGGTCTTTCAGGAATTCTATAATTTCCTGGACTTCTTCCTTTGCCTCTTCTATGCCAGCCACATCAGCAAATGTTACCTTATTTCCTTTTTCAGATACGAGCTTTGCCTTGCTCCTGCCAAACGAGAGGGCCTTGTTACCTCCAGACTGCATCTGCCTCATAAAAAATACCCAGAGCAAAACAAGCAACAGGATGGGTCCAAAATTGAAAAGCACATTCATGTACCAGGGAGTATGATCAGGTCTGGCAGTAATTCTTACCCCCTTCTGTCTAAGCTCCTTCACAAGATCAGGATAATCAGGGGCATAGGTCTTGAACTTTTCCCCATTTTTCATGGTGCCAATTATCAGATTTTCTGGTTTAGTAATAGTTACTTCCGCAATTTCCCCCAGCTGCAAACTTGCAGAGAAATCCGAAAATATCATTTCTTCGTTCGGCTTTGATGTCTCAAGAAGATTGAAAACAAGGATCATCATGAGGCCGAACAAAACCCATATCGCTATACTTCTATACAAATTATCAGCCTCCTAACACTAAGGTTAACATATTTCCTTTTTGTATTGCCAATGTGTATAAGTGACTCAATATAATGTTACCTGGCCTGAAATTAAGGGAAATTCATGAAACAGCTATAGCCTTTTTATACAACAAAGAATCAATCATAATGTTCATTATTTGCTAATAACAATTAATACAAACCCGAGAAGCATAATAATAGCACCAAGCGCTTTTTCAGCTATTTTTTCCTCCCTAAACAGCAGGTGGCCATACAGAATGCTGAACAGAAGACTCGTCCTTTTGATTGATATCATATATGCAACATTCACGAGACTCATCGCAAGCATATGGAAAATTATCATTAGAGCAAAGGTTACACCTATGGATGAGAGCGGCAGTATATCTTTTTTAGAGATTTTAAGTCCCCCCCTGGTTTTGACCATAGCAATCGGCGTGAATAAAATAGTGATAAGTATAAAGTAAAAACTACCAAAAAAAAACGGGGATGAATGCTCAATCGCAACCTTACCGAGCGAAGCCGTAATGCTGAATATCAAGGCAACAAAAATAATCATGACCGATCCTTTTTCTCTGAATATCGCCTTTACAGGCTCTAATAGAGCATATTTCATTTTGTGAAGATTCAGCGTGTAACTGCCAAGAGCCACCAGCATTATGCCTATCCCTCCATAAATCGAGACACTTTCTCCAACTATTACATAAGCCATTATAATGAGAAACAGAGGCGTCAATGCCAGAAAAGGCATTGTCAGACTTAGAGGAGATACCTTCAACGCCTTTGTGTACAGAATTAAAGCTGCAATTTCGAGTGGAAGAGCAGACAACGTTGCAAGCCAGAATGTCCGATCAAGAGAAGGAATCTCGATAAAGAAAAGGATTGGCACTAGAACAGGCAATGCAAAAAGCAGTCGCGTCCATGCAACAAAATACTCATCACGCGAAACAAGAGCACGCTTTGTCAGGGCATCACTCGTGGCAAGCGAAAAAGCGGTGAGAAGAGAATAGATTATCCACAAAATTAACTCCTAAACATTATCAGGTCAGCTTCATATCCCGTAATCTTTAATCTTTGTTAAAAGTGTCTTATAGCTGACTTTCAACAACTCTGCTGCCCTGCTTTTGTTGCCGTGAGTATCTTCAAGTGCTTTTTTTATCCGACGGCCTTCCGCAATTTTCAGGGCCTCCTTTGCAGTTTGCTCAAGCGATCCATCTAACGGAATATCATCAAGAGATCCATGGGAAGTTACAGTAGACAGCCTCAGATCCTCCTGATTTATTGAATCCCCTTCAGATAGTATAAGCGCCCTCTCGATTACGTTCTCAAGCTCTCTTACGTTCCCTTTCCAGTAATAACTCTTCAGGACGTCTAGGGCATCAACGCTCATTTCTTTATTCCCGAGATTCATCTCTGTAGAATATTTAGATATAAAATGATCGACCAGTATGGGGATATCATCCCTTCTCTCCCTTAGCGGCGGAATCTGAATCGGGAAAACACTCAACCTGTAATACATATCCTCCCTGAAAGAATTTTCGGCAACAGCAGCCTCCAAGTCCCTGTTACTGGCAGCTATAACCCTGATATCGATTTTTACCGGGTTAGAACCTCCGACACGGTCTATCTCACCTTCCTGAAGAACTCTCAGCATCTTTGACTGTAAAGCCATATCCATTTCACCTATTTCGTCAAGAAACACCGTCCCATTGTGAGCAAGTTCAAGTTTGCCGATTTTTCTCTCTCCAGCTCCTGTGAAAGCACCTTTTTCATAGCCAAACAACTCAGATTCAAGCAGTTCACCCGGAATGGCAGCGCAGTTAATCGCAACAAACGGATTGTCTTTCTTGAGGCTCAAGTCATGTATAGCTCTCGCAAACAGTTCCTTGCCTGTACCTGATTCACCTAAAAGCAAAACAGTCGTTTTTGTAGTAGCAACTTTCTGAATATTTCCGGCCAGATCAATCATATTTTTGCTTTTACCTACAATATATGGAGTGCTGACCTTATCAGACAAGACATCTCTCAACAACAGGTTTTCAGCAACCAGTTTCTGGTTTTTGAGAGATCTGTCAATGAGCAAGTTAAGATGATCTATATCCAGAGGTTTTGTAATGAAATCATATGCGCCCATTTTCATTGCATTGACAGCGGTATCTACTGATCCAAAAGCGGTCATAACAATTACAGGCGTCAAGGGATTATTCTTCTTTGAAGACTTCAAAACTTCCATCCCATTCTTCTTTGGAAGCTTAAGGTCTGTCAGCACAAGATCCACTTTATTGCCTTTCAGCTTTTTTATACCGTCAGCTCCGTCTCCGGCAATAATGACTTCATGGCCTTCAAGTTCCAGAGCCTCCTGCAGCATCTCGGCCATCGACTTCTTGTCTTCTACAACGAGTATCTTTCCCATATTTTTTTAACTCATTACAGGTTCAAGGGGCCAAGGGTTCCAGGATTCAACTGAATTAAGTTAAAACACTCGGGCCCTCGACTCTTCAGAACCTGTCGTTTCATTTCAACTTCTTTCTCAACAGCTCATTCACAATTTTAGGATTTGCCTTCCCCTTAGTTTGCTTCATAACCTGGCCGACAAAGAATCCCATCAATTTGGCCTCGCCCCCCTTAAAGCGCTCGACCTCGCCAGGGCTGTTGGAGATAATATAATTCACTATCTTCTCAAGCTCTGACTCGTCGCTCACCTGAACAAGCCCTTTTTCATTTACCACGGTCGCTGCGTCCTTACCGGTCCGGTACATCTCTTCAAAGACCGTCTTTGCGATCTTGCCACTGATCGTACCATTATCTATAAGCTTAAACATATCAGAGAGATCTTTGGGTTTTATTAAGCTCTCTTCAATGGATTTATTATCCTCATTAAGCAATCTTGCAAAATCTCCTATCATCCAGTTACTTACTGTTTTTGTATTGCTCCAAAGTTTTACTGTTTCTTCAAAAAAATCGGAAGAGGATTTACTAACTGCAATTAAGTCAGCATCATGTTCCGGAAGCTGATATTCTTTAATAAACCTTTCCCGCCTGGCGTCAGGAAGCTCCTCTATACTGGCCTTTATCTCTTCTATCAAGGAGGAGGCGATCTCTATCGGCATAAGATCCGGGTCCGGGAAGTATCTGTAGTCATGTGACTCCTCTTTTGAACGCATTGGATCTGTACTACCAGAGTTTACATCGTAAAGCCTTGTCTCCTGTGTGATCTTCCCGCCTTCATTAAGTACCTTGATCTGGCGCTTTATCTCATAGTCGATCGCCTTCTCAACGTTCTTAAAAGAGTTCATGTTTTTTATCTCTGTCTTGACCCCGAGATCTTCAGTGCCAACAGGCCTGATCGAGATATTCGCGTCGCACCTGAAGGAGCCCTGATCCATATTACCGTCGCTTACACCAATATCGCGCACAATCGCCCTGAGCTTCTTCATGAACTCCACGGCCTCCTGTGAAGACCGCAGATCAGGTTCAGTAACTATCTCCATGAGCGGGACACCGGCCCTGTTAAGGTCAACCGAACTTTCCGAGCCCATACCTTCATGTATGTTCTTGCCAGCGTCCTCTTCAAGGTGTATCCTGTTCAGGCGTATCCTTTTTGTAGTGCCGTCAACAGTTATATCGACATAGCCGCCATCGCATAGCGGGAGCTCGAACTGGCTTATCTGATAGCCCTTGGGAAGATCTGGATAAAAGTAGTTTTTTCTGGCAAACCTGCTATGCAATGAAATTTCGCAATGCACCGCAAGGCCTGTCCTTACAACATATTCAATAGCTTTTCTGTTCATAACAGGAAGGACTCCCGGCAGCCCTATACATACCGGACATGTCTGAGTGTTTGGTTCTGAGCCAAATTCAGTTGAACAACCGCAGAATATCTTTGTCTCGGTCGAAAGCTGCGCATGTATTTCAAGACCGATAACCGTCTCATACTGCATCAACAATCTCCTTTTCTTTCCAACTTCCCCACTATTGTACTTCCACGCTTTACAGTTCCGGCTTTCTCTTGTGCCATTCAGTCCCCTGTTCATAAGCATAAGCGGTTTTCAGGACAGACTTTTCATCAAAATGTTTTCCGATAATCTGAAGCCCGACAGGCAGGCCCTCTGATGTAAACCCGCATGGCACTGAAATCCCGGGCACACCGGCAAGGTTTACAGAAATAGTCAATATATCTGTCAAATACATCTGCAGCGGATCTTCCATCTTTTCCCCAATTTTAAAGGCAGGCGCAGGAGTGGTCGGCGTCACTACAACATCCACATCTTCAAATGCTTTATCAAAATCCTGCTTTATTAATGTTCTGACCTGTTGTGCCTTTCTGTAGTAGGCATCGTAATATCCCGAAGACAAAGCATACGTCCCGAGTATTATCCTTCTCTTTACCTCTGCACCAAAGCCATCTTCACGCGTCTTCATATACATGTCTATCAGGTCGTCACCTTCCACTCTCAAGCCGTACTTCACACCATCATATCTGGCAAGGTTAGATGATGCCTCGGAAGTTGCAAGAATGTAATATGCTGCCACCGCATATTCTGTATGCGGAAGTGATATTTCAACCGGTATTGCCCCGAGCGATTCGAGTTTTTTTATCGCTTCTTTCACCGCTGTTTCCACTTCTGCATCCATTCCACTTATGAAATATTCTTTAGGAATACCGAATTTCATGCCTTTTATATCATGTCCGAGAACCGCAGTGAAATCCGGGACAGACAGATCCGCGGAGGTTGAATCTCTATTGTCATGACCCGCAATGACGTTCATGAGAATAGCGGAATCTCTGACATTCTTTGTGATAGGACCTATCTGGTCAAGTGACGATGCGAATGCAACAAGTCCAAAGCGGGAAACCCTTCCATATGTAGGTTTGAATCCGACTACCCCGCAGAATGCTGCCGGCTGCCTTATCGACCCTCCAGTGTCTGAACCAATAGCTGCAATACATTCATCAGAAGCCACTGCTGCGGCTGAACCACCACTCGATCCACCGGGTATTCTCGAGAGATCCCATGGATTACCTGTATGTCCAAACGCAGAATTTTCTGTTGAAGAGCCCATAGCAAACTCATCCAGATTTGTTTTACCGATCAATATATATCCCTGATCTTTCAGACGCCGCGTACAGGTGCTTTCATAAGGGGGGACAAAATTCTCAAGTATTTTTGAAGAACATGTGGTTGTTACTCCTTTGGTACAGATATTGTCTTTCACCGCAAGGGGTATTCCAGATAGCGCCAGCCGTGAGGAACTTTTCATTGTTTCCTCTGCATTTCTGGCACTCTTCATTGCGCTTTCTTCAGCCAGAGTAACATACGATTTCAGTTTTCCTTCCACTGCATCTATTCTTTGAAATATCGCAGCCGTAATATCAACAGGACTAATTTCCCCATTGTCTAAGGCCGAGACAGCGCCGGAAATGTCCAGTTCAAAAAGTTCCAATTATTCTCCAGATAATACTGTTACTCGTTATTAACTAACTGCTAAATGTTGGAAGTATTGACATTTTACTACTTTAATCTCTTAGAAACAAGCTTTGTCTTTTCGTCTGATCATCATGTACACTTATATCCAATCCTTTGCAGATATACGATTGTTTCTATATAATTTACTTACAGTTTTAGATGAAAATGAAACAGTTAAAGTCATCCAGTCGAATGAAAAAACAGGACATCACAAAAAAGAAGGTGCGGCATGATGTAAGTCTGTTTACCAGTCATGATATCTATCTTTTCAAGGAAGGAAACCATTTCAGGCTGTACAGCAAACTCGGTTCGCATGCAATGATCGTTGATGGGGAAAAGGGCATATATTTCGCTCTCTGGGCGCCAAATGCAAAAAGAGTCACGGTTATCGGAAATTTCAATAAATGGAATAAAGAAACCCATGAACTGTTATTACGGCCGGACAAGTCAGGAATATGGGAAGGATTTATTCCGGGGGTTAAAAAGGGGGACATCTACAAATATCATATAGTTTCAAAATATCGAAAATATAGGGTCGACAAAGGAGATCCTTTTTCCTTTTACTGTGAGTTGTCCCCGCAAACAGCCTCGATTACATGGAACCTTAATTACACATGGAATGACCACAAATGGATGGTTAACAGGGCGAAATATAATTCCCTCAATGCGCCTATGTCCATATATGAAGTTCATCTTGGTTCCTGGCGGCGGGTCCCGGAAGAAAACAATCGATATCTCAATTACAGAGAAATGGCCCATTATCTTGCAGAGTATGTAAAAGATATGGGATTCACTCATGTTGAACTACTGCCAGTCATGGAACATCCTTTCTTCGGTTCCTGGGGATATCAGACTACAGGGTATTTTGCTCCCACTAGCAGATACGGGACACCCCAGGATTTCATGTATCTGGTTGATTATCTCCATCAAAAAGGTATCGGCGTGATCCTTGACTGGGTGCCTTCCCACTTCCCTACAGACGAGTTCGGACTTTCGTATTTCGACGGCACCCATCTTTATGAGCATGAGGACCCTAAAAAAGGATTCCACCCCGAATGGAAGAGCTCCATTTTTAATTACGGACGAAACGAGGTCAGGAATTTTCTTATAAGCAGCGCCCTGTTCTGGCTTGACAAGTATCATATTGACGGAATCAGGGTAGATGCAGTGGCCTCTATGCTGTATCTGGATTACGCTAGAAAAGAAGGTGAATGGATACCAAATAAGTATGGAGGAAAAGAAGACCTGGATGCCATAAGCTTTTTAAAGCGACTGAATGAGGCTGTTTACGAAAATTTCCCTGATGTTCATACGATAGCTGAAGAGTCAACTTCGTGGCCGATGGTTTCGAAACCCACACACCTGGGAGGGCTGGGCTTTGGCATGAAATGGAACATGGGATGGATGCATGATACATTGGAATACATGTCAAAAAAACCTATTCATAGAAAATACCACCACAATCAACTCACATTCAGTTTATGGTATTCATTTTCTGAAAACTTTGTGCTCCCTATGTCCCACGACGAAGTAGTTCACGGAAAAGGCTCACTAGCCGGAAAGATGCCGGGTGATGAATGGAGAAGATATGCAAATCTCAGATTATTATTCGCATATATGTACGGACACCCCGGCAAAAAACTCCTTTTTATGGGTGCGGAGTTCGGCCCCTGGAAAGAGTGGAACCACGATGATTGTCTTGAGTGGCATGCTCTCAAGTATCCATCTCACAGCGGAGTTCAAAAATGGGTCAGGGACCTTAACCGTCTTTATCGAACTGAACGGGCATTGCACGAACAGGATTTTTCAAACAAGGGATTTGAATGGATAGACTTCAGTGACTATGAAAATAGTATTATTTCATTTATGAGAAAGTCTGAGAATACAGATGACTTTATCATTTTCGTCTTGAATTTCACCCCGATGCAGAAAAATGATTACAAAGTCGCCATTCCTCGAAGCGGCTTCTACCAGGAACTACTGAACAGTGACTCTAAGCAGTATTGGGGAAGCAATATCGGCAATTACGGGGGAGTTCAGGCTGAACCTGTACCATGGAAAGGAAAGCCATACTCTCTTAATCTACAACTACCGCCTCTCGGCGCCGTCATATTAAAACCTGGCAAGAAGAGGAAAAAGAAACGAACCTCGAAGGAGAAAAAGTAAAATAGTTCCTGTGCTACTTTGCAAAAACCCTGAAGTCCAGATCATTAAAAATCGAATTTTTGTTTTCCAGTGAGTTAAGCAGTTTCATATCAACATTCTTCGACTCAAGATCGTCATGTAATTTATTAAAATTCCATACATGCTCTTTTACCCTTCTGATCGAGTAGTCCTTTGCGGTATTTGTTGTAATCAAAAAAGCCCAGTCACTGCTCTGGGCCAGCAGCAGCTCCCTTGCCAGTTGATTCAAAAGCCTGATATTCGACAGGTCAGTCTCGCCATTATATTCATCAGCAAGATTTTCCATTGTTTCAGCCATATAATGCAGATGCCTGTACATCCAGTCATTTTCATTGTTTAACCAGGCGTCAAAATAACCCTTGTCCCCCCATGATGTGGAACCCGGTGATATAACCTGATTGTCAGGATGCGTACCAAGATACTCAGAGGGAGTTATTGCCTTCATGAAATTGCTGTTACTGATTTCACAGAATACTTTATAAAGGAAATCAGTCCCTTCAAACCACCAATGGCCAAAGAGCTCAGCATCATAGGGTGATAATACCGCAGGAGGCCTGTCCATAATCACACTTAAGGTCTCAAACTGCTTTCTTCTTTCAGAGCAGAAATGCGCTGCATGCCTATCCACTTTTTCTGAAGCCCGTAAAAGATCATAAGGTTCTTTACGATCAGTCGTACCGCTAATCCTGTAATATTTAATGCCTGTAAAAGCCCTTGCCCCATCCGGACTTATATAAGGTTTTATATAGTCGAATTCAAGGTCAAATCCTGCATCCCTGTAAAAATCACGGTAATAATAATCTCCGGGATATCCTTCTTCGGCGCTCCACACCTGTTTAGAAGATACCGGGTCCCTGCCAAATACAGCAACTCCGTTAATGGTATAAACAGGTGCATAAACACCGTACTTCGGAACAGGTTTCCCATTCATCAACCCATGTGAATCAAGAAAGAAAAACCTCAGGTCGTATTTACTCAAAATCTTATCAAGCCCTTCATAATAGGCGCATTCAGGCAGCCATATACCATTCGGCCTTTCCCCTAAATGCCTGGTGTATGCATTAACAGCAATCGATATCTGCGCCTCTACAGCCCTTGGATTGTTTCTAAGTAAAGGCAGAAAACCATGAGTGGCACATGAAGTTATAATTTCGATTTTGCCAAGGTCGCAAAAGTACCGGAATCCGTTTAACAAATTGTAGTTCAGAAATGAGATAAAAAAAGATTTGATATCCTGATATCTCTTTTTATAAAAATGTGCGACCGAAAGCAGATCGCTGTCATTTTTAAGCCTATTAATTTCCTTTGTAGAAAGCTCGACAAGCTTCTCCAGATAAACCAGATACTTCTCTACAAGGTGTTCGTCTGCAAACATTTCTAACAGCGTAGGGCTCAATGATACGGTCAATCTGAAATCAATATCCTCCTCCGTCATCTTCTTCATATTCATCAGCAGCGGAATATAAGATTCTGATATGGCCTGAAACAGCCAGTGCTCTTCCAAAAAGTAATCATATTCAGGATGTTTGACAAACGGGAGATGCGCGTGCAGAACAGGAATCCAATATCCCATAATCTCTTGTTTCTTAATATGCATGAGCGTTTTATTTATTAATAAAGGTAAATTAAATTTATACTGCAGTCATAACAGCTTTAAAAAAATTTAATTTATAACGGGTATGAGTGAAAATCTCCGGTTTCTTTGTAGTACTTCAGGAGGATAGAATCGAGATTTGTGTCTTTTATAGTCTCGCTTTTCGAAAATTTCACAATTTCATACGTATCATCTACTCTTTTCATCCAGAGCTCCTCATCTGCTTTTTTTGTTACAGGCAACGGAGTCATAAGAGGATCAGATTTCAACAGACCGGTAAATTCATCTCCTTCCAGTATCCCTATCTCAGCTATAAGAGGTTTAAATGACGCAGGGTGCACTACATATTGCTTTCCAATCTTGTCGCTTACATCAAATGCGTAAACTTCCTTTGTACGCTCTGCATGAAAAATCTTCACGATCAATGTTGCATTACCAGAGTTAATTTCATTCGCATAGTTTCCTAATAGTTCTGCTGTTATCTCCCAATAGACAAAACTTCGGTCAGTGTTAACCGGCATCATCACTATCGTTTCTACATTATATCCGCAGGGGATTGTATGTGGCTCTGATGATTGATTACCAACCTTGGCAGCTATGCCCCGATTTCTTTTTAAACCAGATAAATCAGAATGTCGATATACAACATCTTGATGAGTTATCCGCTTTTTCATGATTTGTAACATAGAGCTTTCCCAGGAGCAACATCCTTGTGTATATTATAAGCTAAAAATCAGTATAATCAACTGTTAAATATTATCCTTTCCGGGGCCATTGAAAAAACTCGGTTTCTGAAAATATACAGGAAAATTTACATGCATAAAAAAACTGCATATAGCCTTTTTATATGGTATATTATCCCATAATTACACCTTTTATGTAATAAAATACAGAGTCAACTCATTAATGAGATAATTACAGAAAAATGTTCGTAATAATGGTTGCATCAGAATGTGCTCCTGTTGCCAAGGTCGGCGGACTTGCAGATGTGGTATACGGACTCAGCCGTGAACTTGAGATCAGGGGAAACGACGTTGAGATCATCCTTCCTAAATACGACTGTATGCGGTATGACCATATTTACTCCCTTCAGGAAATATACAATGACCTGTGGGTTCCATATTATGACCAGTGGGTTCACTGTACCGTATTTTTCGGGTTTGTCCATGGGCGTAAATGTTTTTTCATAGATGCTCATTCTGAACATAACTTTTTTAACCGCGGAATCTTTTATGGTGATAATAATGATCCTGAACGCTTTGCCTTTTTCTGCAGGGCAGCACTCGAGTTCATGCTTAAATCAAATAAGCATCCTGATATAATTCACTGCCATGACTGGCAAACAGGAATATTGCCCGTACTTTTATATGATACTTATAAGCACCTTGGCATGTCTCACCCTCGAGTATGTTACACTCTGCACAACTTAAAGCATCAGGGTGTGACAGGGAAGTTTATTCTCGATGAAGTTGGGTTAAAAGGTAATGGATATTATCTCCATTCCGACCGTCTGCAGGACAATTTTAATCACTTTGCGATAAACCTGATGAAAGCAGGGATCGTTTATTCGAATTTTGTAACAACAGTATCTCCGACTTACGCTGGTGAAATCAAATACACAGATCAGAGCTTCGGACTTGGTCATACACTCCATGTGCATGAAGTTAAATTTGGTGGAGTGTTAAACGGAATCGATTATGATGTATGGAATCCCGAAACAGACAGCCACATAGCCCACAATTACGGTATCGGCAACGTAGAGTCCAAATACGGGAATAAGGAAGCACTGCGCAACAGACTTCTGCTCAGACAGGATTATAAACCCATCATTGCATACATTGGACGACTGGACCATCAGAAGGGAGTTCATCTAATCAGACACGCAATATTTTATGCGCTTGATCACGGCTGCCAGTTTGTACTTCTGGGATCAAGTCCCGATCACGAAATTAACAGTTATTTCTGGCAGTTGAAGCATCACTTAAATGACCATGCTGATTGTCATATAGAATTAGGATACAATGAAGAACTGGCACATATGATCTATGCAGGTTCAGACATGATAATAATTCCCAGTCTTTTTGAACCATGCGGTCTGACCCAGTTAATCGCCATGAAGTATGGCACTATACCTATAGTCAGAGATACTGGAGGATTAAGCGACACTGTATTTGATGCCGACTATGCACACAGGCCATATAATGAAAGAAATGGTTATATGTTTAATAATTTTGACTTCAATGGAGTTGAGTCAGCAATGAATCGCGCGGTCGGTATGTGGTATTCATATCCACAGTATTTCAGGGAATTGATGACAAACGGAATGAAGTACGATTTTTCATGGAACCATCCCGGGAGCCATTATCAAAACATCTACGAGCATATTCGTGATAAATAATCCCCGATAAAATTATTGTTATATACGATACCAGTTCTCCTTAACTCCATTGAGAATATGATATTTTATTTATTTCTCTGCAGAATAACCCTTCTTGGTCTGCTCTGCATCATCGGAATTCTTTACAGCCTTTTTTTCGACTATAGCGATTTTTTCATTATTGTTTACAGTTGCACTCTGATCTTTTTCTCTAATCTCTTTCTCTGCAAGATAAGACATGCCACGATATGCACCGGTGTGTTTTGAATAATCCATTTCATGAGCCATCAGTTCCATTTTAGGAGTGCAGAGCACTACCAGGCCGGCAACTATAAGCATTACACCGGAAGAAGTAACGAATTGTCTGATCCTTATTTTTCTTGATGCTTTCATAATAATCTCCTTTTTGTGTTTGATTCCCTTAATTCTCTTTCTACTAATGTTAAAGTTTGATACTGATAAAACATGTTCCTCCTCTCTTTTCCCCTAGGGGTATTTTTACTTCTGCCATCTTATCGGATGATTTTGAGAAATTTATAAGTGAGGAAAAGATTTTTTTTATGCCAGGAAAAGTATAATTACAATCGTGTAATCAAGGAACTTTTTGAGTTTAGATATTCAAAGAGAGAGGCACGAAATATACTTTAAAATCAATATGTTAAGAATATTTACTTATTGCTTTCAGTCGAAATCAGTAATTTAATCCTCAGGAATATCTCTTGATGATATTAATACAATGCCCTGCCCTGGCCACAGGTCATAGGAAAACGGCTCAGGCAAATATTCAATCTGATATTCAGGAGATATGTCTTTGCACGGTTTTCCTGACTGCATGATTTCGCACAAGCTCTTCGTCTTGTAAATCTGGTGTTGATAAATGTCTTTATTAAGAATTAACAGCGCCTCTTCCTGTGAATGTGTAGATGCCTTCCACAACACGAGAATGTTCGAATTGTCACTGTGTAAAATTTCTGCTGGTGTCTCTTCCTGAAAAATTATATGCTCTTCCTTTATTTTGTTCACTTTCTGGATGAATGCAGTCAGATCAATATCCGTTTCTTCCCAGTCATCGGGTTTCGTTTTCACTACATGAAGCCTTTTTCTGAAACCGAATTCAAATCCCACCGGCATCATGATGCCTGAAGCGAACAGGGATGCAAACAGATAGCGCTGCTTTAGACCGTTCACATTACCATTGAACTCCTCACTCAGCCTTGCTGTATCATGGCTCTCCGGAAAGCTAATAGAAGGTGCAACTTCCCTGGTAAGGGCATACTGCTCCATCAACCATGGACTGTGAAGGTCCCACCATTTTGAGCTGTTGAAAATGTAATCGAATCCTGCACTGGCCGTCTTTCTGGTCTGGTCCGGTAAACATCCGAGCGTTTCTGCAAAAAAGAGGATATCAGGATAGATCTCCTTTATCTTGCAGATCAGCCTGTTCCAGAAGCTGTTCGGAATCTGATATGCCGCATCACATCGAAACCCCTTGAAGCCGAGTTCTATTAAAAATTTCACCATATCAAAAAAGTAATTAAAGAGTCCCTCAGCGTCCTGAGTATTGCGGTAATCAAACTTTGCAAGATCACTCCAGACCACTTTTTTCCCGTTTTCCATACAGAAGGGATGGGCAACGCGTCCCTGATCTTTCCATTCAAACCATTTCGGATGCTCCATAATAAGCTCTGAATCTACTGCGCAGTGATTTATCACCAGGTCAATCATAACCTTAAGCTCATATTTTTCAGCATTGCATAACATTTCCCTTACCTGTTCTTCATCAGTTTTTTCTTGAGTTTCATCGATGAGAAGAGGATTGAATCTATAATAATCCTTTATCGAATAAAGACTCCCCGAAATCCCCGGGCACTGAACCGGATTTACGAAAGCCCAGTTAAAACCCATTTCAGATGCCCGCTTGAAATGCCTGTCCCACTGGCTGAATCGCCCAAGCAGCAAGGGGAATAAGTTGTATATTATCATCTTCTCGGGCTGTCTCATTATTTCTCCTCCCATATATAATACAGGCGATCCCTCGCCTGATTGAGAAGGGAAGGAGGATCCGGCCACTGTTCGAGAATAATAGATCCAGTAAATTTCGATCTTTTCAGCCTCATAAGAAATTCCCTGACCCCGGAATCACTTTCACCGGCCGGTCCCGCAAATATCGGCAGATGAGTGTCACCGTCCCCATAATTTTCATGCATATGAACATGGATTATCGGGACATGAGGCTCAAGCCGGTCAACAAATTTCAAATAATCATTCCGACTTTTCGCAGATAAGTTGGCATGTCCAAGGTCCAGACACATTCCAACGTTTTTTTGGCAACTCAATTTTTTAAGAACCGTAAACAGTTTATTGAAATCCTCTGAATTTGTATAAACCGTGTTTTCGATAGACAGCTTAATGCCCACCTTCGCTGTCTTCTCGATGATAGGAGTTATAGCTTCCAGATAATCATTTATTCCATTATCCATGTAGAGATGCATATTGAGCAAACCAGCGCCGATTTCATCCGCAAAAGCAATATTTTTCATAAGCAGTGTGATTCCCTGATCTCTCAAAGGGTTTGCATGCCACGGCGCATGAACAGACAGGGCAATACCAGCTTCTGCTGCTTTGCTCTTTATGAGGGCACGCATTTCAATGTCTATATCGTCATCATCCCAGCCACCGTTACCCGGCTTTTTGTCTATAAACCACTCAAACGCATCAAATCCGTTTGCGATCGCATATTCAAACGGTTTAGAAGGAGTATCAGCAGAAAATGATGTCTGGTTTCCGATCCTTATCTGTTTCATCTAAGATAATATATGCTCCACCAATCAGACCTGCGGTCTTGTCTGTACAATATAGAATTTCCCTCTCGAATAAACGCCTTCAATATCCTGAGGCGAACCCAAAACATCTTCAACTGTCGTACCTATACCCGCAATGGATGACAGAATAGTCCTTCTGAAGTTATCTTCCCATATCAGTTTCTCATCAGCATAATTGAGATGGACCTTACGGATCGGTTCCAGCATTACACTATCATAAAGCCCTGCACCGGCGTATTCCGTGAGGTCTTCCCCGTTTGAATCAGAACGAAATATCAGCCCGCCTCCAAACAGGCCAATGCTTTTGCCCGGGTATGACAAAAGGCTTAGTTCATGGGTCGTCTTATTGAAACTGAACCCTAATGCCCGGCCCGGGTAGTTTCCTACCAATGTTTCTCCAAGCCCTGCAACAATTTCGGCATACAGTTCATTTTCATCAGAGGTCACCGGATTTACAGTATGTATTACAAAAGCATATTCCGCATCAACAACCCGCTGTATCAGTATCGCCATAAAAAGATCCTCGTGAGAAATCAATCTTGAGTTTCTGCTTATATAGGCCCTTTCATTCCACTTTGAAGCCCATACACGCTTAATGCAGATCCATGCATCACTCCAGTTTTCAGCCCATCCGAGTCCTTCTTCTTCCATAACTATGCGAAGCGAAGAAACCAGCTTGCCCGGCGGTTCCAGCTTAAGCACGATTTCCCTTATTTCTGAGAGAATTTCTGACGGATTCTCTTCAAGACGATTTAATAGTGTTTTGTAATGGTCAGCAACACTCTTATTTGTTTCCTGTGAAAGCAGTTCTTCGAATACTCCAAAAGGAATCGCCACTGATGCCGGTGTAAGAATCCATTCAGGCAATTTATCCTGGAGACGAACCAGATTGAGGGATTTACCGCCCACCAGATTGTCATTAAACTCTCTGGAGGAGATAGCATACCGGGAAAATTCGGGACGTGCTATTTTTTTTAACCCTGTTTGCAGATCTAATATTTCTTTATCCGATTCCTCACCGGCTTTCTCAACCATCACATCACCTGACTGGTTAATTACAAGACTGAGCATCGAACCATTCAATGATTTCAGGTGCTGAAACTTTTCGGCGTCATAACACGTTGCAAATAGTAAGCGCGAATTTCTGGCTCGAATCGCAACATGAGCCACAAGGTCTACCAGGTCCGTAGTAATAACGGCACGCACACCTTCGGGTGGCTCTTCGTCACCCCTGACTTTTTCCGCAATAATAATGGTTGGATTATGAAAGGACCTGCCCTGAACAGACCGCAATGAATCAACAACCTCTACCGCACCTGTTGCCTGTCCAGGACTGATCACCTGCCAGTCACCAAGTTTTGCATCTTTGCGTAATACAGGGTCAAGGTGGCGGACAAGCAGCGAAAGTATAAATGAAAGTCTCCCTCGAACAATCTCCTCGCTAAATATATTGATAATCCACTCTTCAGCATAAAAAGCCTTTCCAAGATAAACAGCCTTATCCTGAAACAGCCCGTAATAACGATCGCTCATATCTGATACAGCCCTTGCGATCCGGTCAAGTATCGATTTAGCATGAAGTGACCATTGCCTGCCGGAGCGAGGTATAGTCATCAGACGCTGCCAGTGACGGAAACATTCCATAAGCTCAATGCTGTCAAAAGACAGTTTCTCATTTTCGATAACAGAACTTAATATTTCAACAAGCTGATCCCTGTCTGTACTCAAATGAATGCTGCGTTCAAGCACAACACGAAAATATTCTTCCAGAGCAAGGTCGAGATAAATCATATCCCTGACCCTCTTTTCATCTTTATCCGAATTTAACCGTTCACTGAGAAGCCTTCGCAGATCAGAGATACTCTCCGTAATTTTTATCAGAGAAACAGAGTTACTGTCTCTGTGCTGAAAGATGGTCTGTAAAGGACCTCGCATTTCATAATCAAGCAGATACCCGGCTGCACCAGCTGCGCTGTCAAGGTCTGTGCCTGAATGAACAGACTTAAGGAGTTTCAGATAATTCTCAAAATCATATATTAGTCCATCTTTAATATGCGGAACAAAGTCCGGATCTGCTACGATCGGCCGTTCAAAACTCTCCAGTCGTTCCTTTGAAACACCACCGTTTCCAAGTGTTTTATAAAATATGTCCTGGTCACCATCGCTCCGCAAAAAATCAAGATACGCCTCACATATTACTATGTCATCAGGCGTGGTGTTGTTATGAAGTTTTTGGTGCCATTCCTCCATGAATGAGCCTCCCACTTCCTTAACATGGTGACGGTGCATTATCTGCAGGATATCATCACGAATGCGCTGACCTTCTCCGCCCCTGCCCAGTGAAGACATAATCATACGAAGTATATCTCTGCTAGTAAGATTATTTATGAAGATACCGGCAAGTTTCAGTGTCAGACGGTCCTGGGCATGGCTCAACTCTTTAGGTTTCGTATTGTAATTACGCTGCCACTCAAGCTGACGCAAAAAGGAATAACGCAGCCATACAAAGATCAGCGCCAGCCCCTCTTCCTCTACAGCAACCCTGTCCAGAAGGTTGTAGCACAGATTAAAGCGGTGCATCAGCGTCCATGAATTATGTCCTGTCTCTGTTTTAATGATCTCGCGAGCCATATGTGAGAAGTGCTGGGAGCCAGGGTAGCCGCCCTCCTGCAACAGTTCATTGACAGGTATATAGAAATTTTGTCCTTTGTAATTCAGCCACCTCTCTTCTTCCTTAAGTCTGAGCACAAATGAAATTCCTATAGGTGCATCTTTTTGATCGAATTTCAGAGTCAACCGGTTAATGTTCTTACTGAATCTGAATACTGTCTGTACAGCTTTTTCATCATACCTGACTGTTCCGGCAGGAAGCATTGCATCCGGAGGCATCCGCCATTCAAACGGTGAATTTATGGCAACACCCCAGTGCAATAAAAGCTCCCCCTGAATGGTGGAAGCCAGAACTGCCTTAAACAGACTGCCGTCCTTTATCACAGCAATGGAAATGGCACCTTCCTGCTTTATATCAAAGTGATTTTCGAAGAGAATCTTCCCCTGCCCTATATCATCCTTGAAAATATCTTCAGGCAGTTCCGCCGGTTTTTGACGTTCGATAAGTTTTATCTGGTAGTTCTTTCCGTAGTTATTGTCCCACGTATCTGTTTCAGGGTAGTAGAGGGCAAAGTTCATGAATGAAAAATTCAGGCCTTTATCGAATCCGACAGTAACACAGTGTCCGCTATCCCGCTTTTCGAACGGGGTCTGAACGGCCAATTCGCTGAATGCTATGCTCCCTTCAGGCCATACCGAACGCGGAGGAAGTCTCCAGGTCCCTTCAGCGGTACTGCTGAGTCCCCAGTGAAGGCGACAGTTCCTGGTCTCATCCAGACAAATAGAGGCCTCAACAAGTTTGTCCGTCTCCCGCCTCTCAACCGAAAGCTTCAAATTATTTTTAGCTGTTTTCTCTTTAGTCACAGTACGGTCGCCCATTTTTCAACCCCTATTATACTGCTTTTGCACAGGATTTTAATCAGAGAAGAATGAGTGATATTGCGTACAATTTTCTTAAATGATATTATGTGACTAGCCCATATTATTCACACGGCAAAGCAGGTATCAAAATATTATTTTATAATTTCAAGGGTATTGACAATTAAATGGGAAAACATATTTGCATCCACGGTCATTTTTACCAGCCCCCAAGAGAAAATCCCTGGCTTGAAATAATCGAGACACAGGAATCAGCTTATCCTTATCATGACTGGAACGCAAGGATTAATACCGAATGTTACGAACCGAATACGGTCTCCAGAATACTGGATAAGCATGGGAGCATAACAAGAATAGTAAATAATTATGAAAAGATCAGCTTTAATTTCGGTCCAACACTGCTCAACTGGATACAGGAACATTCACCCCATGTTTACACAGCAATACTGGACGCAGACAAACTCAGTGCAGAAAAATTTGGAGGCCACGGTAATGCTATAGCCCAGGCTTATAGCCACATGATCATGCCACTGGCTAACAGGCATGACAAAATAACGCAGATAGTTTGGGGCATAAATGATTTCAAAACGAGGTTCAGGCGGCTCCCTGAAGGAATGTGGCTTCCGGAAACTGCAGTTGACATCGAGTCGCTGAGGATAATGATCGATCACGGCATCAAGTTCACGATACTTGCCCCGAGACAGGCAAAAAGAATACGTCCCATCGGGCAAAACTCCTGGAGTGATACACCGGACAGTTCAATCGATACAACAATGCCCTATATTGTAAAAGTTCCGTCCGGAGGAGAAATCGGCATATTTTTCTATGATGGCGCTATATCCCATAATATCGCCTTTGGTAACCTTCTCAACAAAGGGGAAAACCTTGCGAGCAGCCTGCTCTCAGCGTCCAAAGAGAAAAAAAATGTGCCACATTTAATTAATGTAGCAACTGACGGTGAAACCTTTGGCCATCATCACAAGTTTGGAGAAATGGCACTCGCCTATTGCCTGAACCACATCGAATCGAAAAATCTTGCAACAATTACAAACTACGCTGAATATCTTGATAAATTCCCTCCCACCCATGAAGTTGAGATATTCGATAATTCATCCTGGAGCTGTGTCCATGGCGTTGAGCGGTGGAGAGACAACTGTGGTTGCAACAGCGGCTCGAATCCGGGGTGGACCCAGGCATGGAGAAGACCTTTGAGAAAATCGATGGACTGGTTGAGGGATTCCCTGGGTCCTGTTTATGAAAATGAAGCAGCAAACTACCTGACAAATCCCTGGAACGCAAGAAACGACTATATTGAAGTCATATTGGACCGATCACGTGAGAATGTAAACAAATTCTTAAGTGTTCATTCAACTAGAGAGCTTACCGAAGAAGAGAATGTGAAGGTTCTGAAGCTCCTTGAAATGCAGAGAAATGCAATGCTTATGTATACAAGCTGCGGCTGGTTCTTTGATGATGTGTCAGGTGTTGAAAATGTGCAGATAATGCAGTATGCATTAAAAGCAATTCAGTATGCTTCAGAGATAAAGGATGAACTATCACTAAAATCCGAGTACCTGAAATATCTTAAGGAGGCGCCTTCAAATAAATTTATAAACGCTGCTTATGTTTACGAGAAATTCGTAAAGCCTGCCGAGTGCGACTTATTGAGAGTAGGAGCTCATTACTGTATTTCCTCTATATTTGAAAATTATTCCGATGAAACAAATATATGCTGTTACAGTGCAAAGAGTGATTCATATGAACAGCTTGAAGCCGGCAAACTCAAATTTGCGGTCGGAAAGACCAATATATCTTCTGACATCACGTGGGATAAAAAAACTATCACTTTCGCTGTATTGCATTTCGGCGATCATAATATAAACGCTGGAGTAAAGGATTTCTCCAGTACTGATGACCTTGAAGCAATGAAAAATGAACTGAAGGACGCATTTGAACGGGGTGATATCCCGGAAGTAGTAAGACTGATGGACACTCATTTTAACAGCAATATTTATTCCCTGTGGCATCTCTTTAAGGATGAACAGAAGAAAGTATTGGATCAGATATTACACCTTACCTATGACGGTGTTGAAACAGCCTACAGGCAGATATATGAGAATAACTTTACGATCATTAATTTCTACCATAACTTGCAGAATCGAATTCCCAGACCATTCCTCGCAGCAGCTGAATACATAATAAATACTGACCTGAAAAGGGTTTTTGCGGATGAGACTATAGATAAGGCAAAACTCAAGAGATTGATAGATGATACAAAAAGATGGGCTGTTAAAATCGATACCACAACGATTGGATTCAGGGTTAGCTCATGGGTGAACTCATCCATGAATAACCTCAACAAAGAACCTGATCAACCTCAAATTTATGAACAGATTGTTGACACTCTGGAAATTTTAACTCCTTTATCATTGTCTCTGAATCTATGGAAAGCACAGAATAATTATTTCATGATCAGTAAAAGTTATTTAAATACCATGAAAGAAAAAGCCGAGAACGGTGACGAACTTTATAAACAGTGGGTAAACATTTTCTATAAACTTGGCAGCTATCTGCACGTAAAGGTCTAGCAAGGAGGATATGTGGACAGAAGAGGAAGTGGGATACTGCTTCACATCACATCTCTTCCCTCACCATATGGCATAGGTGATTTAGGTAGCGATGCATATGATTTTGTTGATTTTCTTTCTGAAACCGGTCAGAGTTACTGGCAGATACTTCCATTAAATCAGACCAACTCCGCGTATGGCAACTCACCTTACAACAGTTTCTCCGCATTTGCCGGCAACCATCTCTTAATCAGTCCTGACCGGCTTGTCAAGAATGGATTCCTTTCTGATTCCGACATCAAGGATGCCCCTGAATTTACAGACTCACGGGTTAATTACGATCAGGTAACGGCTTTCAAAGAGACACTGCTTGGAAGTGTTTATGAAAGTCACAGGCACAGTCTATCCAGCCACCAGGAATTCCAGCGCTTTTGCAGTGACAATTCACTCTGGCTGGATGATTACAGCCTTTTCGTATCTATAAAAGACCATCTGCAGGGAAATGAATGGGGAATATGGCCTGCAGAACTAAGGGACAGAGATACAGAAGCACTGACTGAATGGACAGGGAAACTTATGGACACGGTGATGAAAGAAAAGTTCCTGCAGTTCCTTTTTTTCAGCCAGTGGTATTCCCTGAAAAATTATTGTGACAGTAAAAACATAAAAATTATAGGTGACATCCCGATTTACGTTAATTATGACAGTGCCGACGTCTGGGCAAACCCCGGTATATTTAATCTGGATGAAAACAGAAAGCCTGTATATGTTGCCGGAGTACCCCCAGATTACTTCAGCGCCACGGGTCAGTTGTGGGGACATCCCATTTACAGATGGGATGTGCTTAAGAAATCTGGTTATCTCTGGTGGATACAGAGAATTAAACATAAACTTAAAACTTTACATATGTTCCGGCTTGACCACTTTCGAGGGTTTGTGGGCTACTGGCAGGTTAATGCAGAGGAAAAAACCGCCATTAACGGGAAATGGATGAAAGCTCCTGCCAGGGATTTTTTTAACACTTTACTCAAACATGTCCCAAAAGAGTCTATTATCGCGGAAGACCTCGGTATTATTACCGAGGATGTACGAGATGTCATAAGAGAGTTTGGATTCCCCGGGATGAAAGTAATGCTGTTTGCATTCGGTGATAATCTGCCAGAAAATCCATATGCTCCCCACAACCATATAAAAAATTGTGTGATATATACAGGTACTCATGACAATAATACCATCAAGGGGTGGTATAGAAAAGATATTGACGATCAAACCAGGAAGATTATTGCAGGTTATGTTGGCAGGGAAATCTCGGAAAAGTCGATTCACTGGGAACTGATCAGGCTTGCTATGATGTCAGTCGCAGACACAGTCATTATCCCAATGCAGGATATTCTCGGTCTGGGCGAAAATGACCGGATGAATCTGCCTGCAAGCTCAGAAGGAAACTGGGAATGGAGACTTGAACACAAACAACTGTCCCCTGAACTGAAAGCTAATCTAAAGGAAATAACCGAAATATATGGCAGAAGCCAGCATAAGTAACCTCTAACCCATATTATTAATCCAGCAAAGCTTCACAAGCATTAATCTCACGGATAAGATTTCTTAAGCTTCCAAAATCCATGAGATTAAAATCCATTACAAGACGCGGAAGCCCGGACAATT
>CAZVHL010000007.1:0-1102 GCA_964626925.1 uncultured Nitrospiraceae bacterium | reverse complement strand
CTTCCAAAATCCATGAGATTAAAATCCATTACAAGACGCGGAAGCCCGGACAATTCAGGCTCATCTTCTTCTTGCGGCAACGGACCAGAAAGATACATTTTACCGTCAGGCGTAAGCATGTCCGAAAATTTTTCATTAAGTTTTTTTACCGATGCATCGGATATTGCAGATAAAAGCCTTATAACCAGTTTTTTGTCCACGTAACGTAAACTGTGATAACGACTGTAAAAATAATTAATCCTGTCGACCGCCGCATCAATAGAATCGACACGCTCAAACAACTCAAAGTCACATTCACTTACATAGCCTTCGGCAAGGAGTTCTTCCCTCATAAACCGGAGCCATCTCGACCAGTAGGTCCCTCCGGGTTCATCAATAAGAACGAGAGGCAGAGGCTCGTGCTTCCCTGTCTGTAAAAGCGTCAATGTTTCCATCATCTCATCAAGCGTACCGAAGCCTCCCGGGAATAGAGCAACCGCATCAGCTTCCTTGAGGAACGCCACTTTACGATTAAAGAAATATTTATACGTTATAAGACGGGGGTTACCGGCTAAAACAGGATTAGGTTTTTGCTCAAAAGGCAGAAGGATGTTGACGCCAAAAGAATGTTTTGAACCAGCCCCTTCATTGACCGCCTGCATAATACCGGGACCTCCTCCTGTAATAACCATATATCCTTTCTGAGCCAGTTTTTTACCAAACTTCCGCGCCATATCATAAGTTGGCTCATCCGGCTTTGTTCGCGCAGAACCAAAAACCGTTACCTTGCGAACACCACTATAAGGTCCAAATATCTTGCCTGTAAACCTCATTTCTTTCATCGTGGTATTCATTAATTTCATATGGGCTCTGTCATTTTTTTCCTTACCGGCCTTTAATGCCGCAACGATCATTTCCCTGACAAGGTCTGGATGATCAATATCCCCCGCAAGATCCAGAAGTTTATCAATTCCCTTATCAACTTTACTTTCAGTTCTCTTGAAATAAAATTTATTCATAGATATGATTCATAGTTAATATCACAAATCTCATTTTCAGGTTCATTTTCTCAGGCAGATACTGTTTATTTCTTCGGTATATAGTAACAGTTCCTTAATTCCTT
>CAZVHL010000006.1:22261-27729 GCA_964626925.1 uncultured Nitrospiraceae bacterium | reverse complement strand
TCTATCTTTATCTGCCAGTATACCCCTCGTACTGATCAGAACATATGCAATTTTCTTCTCAAACGCACACTGAACTCTGTACCAGGCGCCAAGATTTCTCACTATCAGGCCAAGAAACACAAACAGGCATGCAAACCCTACAAGCCAGACACCCGGATCATTTCTGTAGCTCAGATACGAGCCTTCCTTATAATCAGTAAACTCAAAAAGTATCCCGTTAAACTCCATATTTTCTCCAGGACTGAGTTCACCGATGACTTTCTTTGCAGAAGCATCATCTTCAGGGATGAAATACATTGTTGTTACAGGGGTTATCTCCTCTGACGAACCATCCTTCTTAAATAGCTCCCCTGTCTTAAGGGAACCGAGGACAAATTTACCATCCATCCCATCTACTGTAAATGGTACTCGGGCTTCTACTTCCATAGCTATACCATTGACCAGCAGGTTAATCTTCTGCTCATAACCCATCTGATACAGTGTAAGACCTCCTGTCCTGAAAGGTTTATTCACCCATAGCGCTGCATCCATTACTTTACCGTCAGGCTTCTTTACCACAAGTCTGGTAAGCCACATCTTAGGCCTGTATGAAAATCCTGCCGTAGAAGGCTCTAATTTTTTAATGCCTAAACCGATGGCCAACCTTTCCAGCTTTTCATCGGGATAATCAATCTTGAGCCCCTGATAGTATTCTGTACGGAATTCTTTCAATGTGAGAACATAATTATTTTTTTGTCCATTTTCGGTAGTTTTATGGCCCAGCTTTTCGAGAAATTTATTCCACACTGTTTCATTGCTGCTAAGTGAGATCGTCTCAGGTTGACCTGGATACAGCAACACGCCCTGCTCAAAAGCAAATACCATAGTCAGGAAAAATCCTATAATCGCAAGAATTATTCCCAGATGATAAAACCATGAAAGCCACCAGTATGAAAACCCTTTTTCTAATATTTTGACACCCGGGTCTGCCGCATCACGGGTTTCTGCTTTTAATTTAAACCCCATTTTTCGAAGACGACCCATGATCTCCCCGTTGTTAAATGACACTGTCTGGGGATTTTGTTTTAATGACCTGAAATCGACAGGTTTTCTATTGATTTTTAAAAACACTCTGAACCTGTCATAAAGACATACAGAAAGGTTGATGATTAAAACAAGCGTGATCCCTAAAAACAGCGGTGAAGCAAAGATATCAAGAAAATCCAGAAACCGCACTAAAGTTATATATTTCCCGCCGGCCTCGATATAATCATCAATATTGCCTCCCTGTGGGAAAATAGTGCCTATTAAAAACATCAGGCAGATAAAAAGCAGAATATAGACCGAAGATTTCAGGGATGAAAAAAATTTATACAGCATAGGTGTGCAGGCTCGGTATATCAAAAAGTTTCACTAACCAGTTAACTCCCAGAAAAGTCATAATCATGCAAACAAATCCCAGAATATTCAAAACTGATGCAGGGACATCTCTCCACTTCCAGATGGTCTTTGTATGCAGGTATATCGCATATACCGACCATGTAATTAAAGACCAGGTCTCTTTGGGGTCCCATGACCAGTATCTTCCCCATGCATCATTTGCCCAGGCAGCACCCGAAAAAACAGCAAAGGTAAGAAAAGGGAAACCGAATAAAACCAGCCTGTGCGTCCACCTTCTAAAGTCTTCATCTATATACCCGAATATACCGGGCAACTCTTCAGGAGGAGACTTGAATTTCAGATAACAGACCTCAACTGAAAAACTCACAACAAATACAGCGTAGGAAAGAAACGCCGTAATAACATGGGCTTCATACCATGGGCTTTGAAGGGCCGGGGGTACTGGAGAGATTAGCGGACTGCGGGTAAGCAGACTGTATAGGCATGCTGACATCGCAATGCCTGCAACGATGAATCCCGGCAGGTGCACATCACGCCACCTGCTCTGAGCATACAGATACGTAATATTTGCAAACCATGCGAACCATGACAGAGTTTCATAGAGATTCTGAAATGGCGGCCTCATACCCTCGACCGTCCTGAAAACAATGAGAACGGTATGCACGACAACAGTTAACCTGAGCCCCCAGGTCAGTGCTTTGCCGGCGCCCGATCTGGCTGTTACAAGATAAATAATTCCAATGACAAAACATATACCATATAACAGGGATACTGACCAGAAAATTTTAAGTTCTATTCCCAGCAGGAAGGCTTCTCTAAGCAGTATTTCTTCAGCTATCATTATTTAAAATCTTTACGAAGTTGCGCCCTCTCCTGATCAGCAACTACAACAAGAGTAAATTTCACCGGGTCAAGGTACTTCTTTGCGACTCTCAGAATATCTGCCTTTGTAACTCTGTTTATATAAGAGGGGTAGTTGTCAATGTATTCTGACCCGAGGTCAAAATATTCAACAGCCACGAGAAAACCGGCAATACGCCGGCTCGTCTCAATTCTCATAGGAAAACTTCCTGTCAGGAACGACTTGGCATCATCAATCTCTGTATCAGAAACATCCTCTGTCATTATCCGCTTTATCTCTTTTAAAACTTCATCTATCGCCTGATTGGCAGATTCATTCTTTGTCTGTAGTCCAACCTGAAAGCGACCACCGTATTTGTCGGCTGCAAAGAAGCTATGGATATCATAGACAAGCCCTTTCTCCTCCCTGATATTCTGCATAAGCCTTGACGCGAATCCTCCACTGCCGAGAATATAGTTCATTACAGAAATCGAGTAGTAATCAGGATTATCTCTACTCACTCCTATGTGGCCGAGAATAATATTTGCCTGGGTAAGATCCCTGTCAACCGTAACTGTTTTTCTCTCCTTAGGTTTATCAGGTCGGGTGACAGAAGGCATCGCAACACTCCGTGCCTGCCAGTCAGCAAAATATTTACTGAACAGTACACCAACTTCATCAGCCGAAATATCCCCAACTACCGCCATAACAGAGTTATCCGGAGCATAATACTCAGCATGAAACTGCTGGAGATCATCCCTGTTGATATTGTCAATCGTCTCTGCTGTTCCGGTAATCAGTCTTCCATACGGGTGGCTCCCGAATATTGCTTTCTTAAACTCTCTGGAGGCAATAAAACCGGGACTTTCCTCCTGAGCTTTTAAACCTCCCTTTATCCTCTCTTTCTTTTTGACTAATTCATCTTCAGGAAATGACGGATGAAGTATTATGTCCGACAGTAGATCAAAACCAAGGTTAATATCTTTTTTCAGCACCGAGAGGCTAACAGAAATATAATCATCACCACCACCAGCTCCGACAGAGCCTCCCACAAACTCGATTTCCTCACTGATCTGTTGCGCAGTCCTGTTTGCGGTGCCCCCGGTTAAAAGACTTGCTGTGAGATTGGCAAGCCCGGCCTTCTCCTCCGATTCCAGAAGATTACCCGCCTGAATCCCGACCGTGACCTTCACCACCGGCAGGTTACTCCTTTGCACCACAAGCAAAATAAGCCCGTTATCAAGAACCTTTCTTTCTACATCCAGGGCAAAAGAAGGGGAAATAAAAATTAACAGGATGAAGCAGAAAATTAATGCAAAAGAAGAAACTTGTTTCATATTATTTTTATGTGTACGAATTAATTTCAAATTAGTACGATGCTGGTGAATGAACATCTGGTTTTTGAAATTTGTCATTTTTACTGTTTTTAATCGGTATCAAAGTTCCGACCGTTCTTCTCTTCTGAATAATATATTTCTTTGCCACTCTCTGAACATCTTCAGGAGTTACTTTACGTATTCCCTCAAGGTACTTCTCCCTTAGGCGCCAGTCCCCTATTAATTCAAATTGCGCATACACCATAGCCTGATAAAAAATAGAATCCTGGCTCATAATATAATCTGCCTCTATCTGGTTTTTTGCTTTCTGAACTTCTCTTTCATCAGGAAACTGTGATTTCAGCTTATCCACCTCTTCATAAAGGGCATTTTCAACATCCTCGATCTTTTTGCCCGGCAGGGCAGTGCCATAGATATAAAACAGATAGGGATATCTGTACGTACTGCTGTAGCTGGCCCCGGCCGAAAGAGCAATACGCTGTTCATCAATCAGGCTTTTATATATACGCGCGCTCTTGCCGCCCGAAAGAACAGTTGCAAGCACCTCGAGTGCATAGCTGTCTTCGCTCACAATATTCGGAACTTTATAGGCACTGATAACATACGGAAGTTCAGCTTCTTTTTTTATGAATATTCTTTTCTCACCCCTCTGCTCCGGCTCCTTAATATCAAGTTTTTTTAATTCAGGCCCCCGGGGAATCCCGCCGAATTCTTTTCTTATTTTTGCTGCTATTAAATTAACATCAATATTTCCTGCAACTACAATAAACGCATTGTTCGGTACATAGCGCTGCCTGTAATAGTCCCAGAGATCATCCCTCGTTATTGTGCTTAAGTCCTCCATCCAGCCTATTACGGGCCATCTGTAAGGATGGTTATTAAATGCAGTTGCAACAACCTCTTCATAAACAAGGTTCTGAGGATCATCTTCATATCGCATTCTCCTTTCTTCCATAACAACTGCTCTCTCAGACAGAGTCTCCTCCGGATCCATTATAAGGTTTTTCATTCTGTCAGCTTCCAGTTCAATCGAAAGGTAAAGCCTGTCAGGTGCCAGCTTTTGATAGTAATAAACAAAATCCTTGCTTGTACCGGCATTGTCAATCCCGCCTGCCCGTTTTATCATTCTGGAAAAAACCTTCGGGCCATATCTGGCTGTTCCCTTGAACATCATATGTTCCAGCAAATGGCTGCTCCCTGTCTTGCCAACCTGCTCATGAATGGAACCGGCATCATACCAGATCTGAAAAACTGCAAGCGGGGCATTGGGGTCTTTGATCGCAATTATTTTAAGCCCATTCGGAAGTATCTCTTCATATACGCGACCCTCTTCAGCAGTTTTGCTGTTTTCAAAGGTATGTGCACAGCTTACTTGAGCAGCAATCAGCAGAGCAATAATGAATACAATAGTTTTATTCATAAGTATAAATCTTAACAAAGTTAAAAATTTTAGGTCAATTGTCAAAAAAAAGGCAACCGGACGGGGGGAATCCGGCTGCCATTTCACGGCAAGAAGAGATTATTTCCTCTTACCAGCAATTTCCATAACCGCCCTGCCCTCCGTATGCTGTTCGGGGAGCTTTGTCACGGATTATTGACTGAAGTCCATAGATTTCCTTTTCAAGCCCGGCCAGTGTTTCAGTATCCGTGCCCGAATTGCGACTGGCTTCAAAATATTCAAACCTTTTTTCATGAAGATCTTTTCTTAAGTCAGCGGTCTCATCAAGAAACTTTGTGTCAGGACCGGCCCCTTGTCCACCCCAACCCATCATTGATCCCATCATATGGCCTCCATATCCCTGACCCATCATATTACCTCTCATATGACCTCCACCCCATCCGCCTGCCCCTGGACCGTGAGCATATGCCATTGCTCCCAGTACCAGAAGTGCTGTAACTGCCAAACCTGC
>CAZVHL010000006.1:0-22161 GCA_964626925.1 uncultured Nitrospiraceae bacterium | reverse complement strand
CGTGAGCATATGCCATTGCTCCCAGTACCAGAAGTGCTGTAACTGCCAAACCTGCGATGAATGTTTTCATTTTTACGCCTCCTTTGTTTTGTGTTTTGTTTATCTCTGATTATTAGATTACTGAATATGTATGAAGGAAAAATGAAAATAATATGAATAAGTTATGAAGGGATACTGAGCTATTACGGAAATCAAGTTCTATATAAAGATCCTGCTTAAAAGACTAGCAGAAGAACCCACCTAACTGCTTTATTTATTTAAATATTTCAGTGGCTTATCAAGATTTGGGACATTTATGACGATAATAATACTTAATAATAATATTCATAATTAAGAGTAATAAATAAGCAGGTTATAAGAGCAACTTAGATAGGGGAAACAATTAGACATGAAATTAGTTCATAAATTTACATTAGGCATTTTATTAATAGTTTTTTTATATTCGTTAACCGGATATTTCGCAATTATGCAAAGTAAAAAAATATTGCATAGTGCTTTTATTGATAGCTCCGAAATATTAGCTCTTGAACTGCTGAATGGATTGGAAAGAGAACTTTCAAATATGATACGCGAATTTCATGGTTACGGGTATGACGTCCTATTACAACAAACCATTATAGACTCGAACAGAGAACTTGACAAACTTGGAAATGCACAGGCCTACATTAACAATAGAGATAAAGAGTGGACCAGCGCTGATAGAAATAAAATGCCACCATTTATGCACGACATCTTAAATAACAATTTATCAAGGGAGCTTAAGGAAAAACTGAAATTCTATGAACGCTCTTATGGTTATAAAGTCATCGGAGAATTTTTTGTAACAAATAAATACGGAGCCAACGTTGGCCAAACAGGGATCACGAGCGACTACAGGCAGGACGACGAAGAGTGGTGGCAAAACGCAAAAAAAGATGAAATACATATCGGTGAAATTGAATTTGATGAAAGCGCTGATATGCAGTCTATTGCTTTTGGAATAAGAATCGAGGACGAAGAATATAATTTTCTTGGTGTAATGAAAGCTGTTTTGAACATTAATTATATTTCCAGATTCATTAAAGAAATAGATCCTCCCGGTATTCATAAAAAACATCATACAATGGAATATAAAATAGTTACTCATGAAGGGAATTTGATTTATTCATCAACCGGAGATTATAAATTTCTTGAACATATCCCTGACATCTTACCTACAGAGCACCTATTGCCAGAAGATGACAATAATATCGTAAGTTCCATGATACTCACCCGGCAAAAAAAAGGGCATGAAACATTCGTTGTTCATTCTCATTCAAAAGGAAACAGTACAATTCATAGTTTAGGCTGGGTCTTGGTAGTTGAACAGGATGCAGAAGAGTTGTTTGCTCCGGCAACAGAATTAAGAAATCAAATATTACTTGTCAGTCTGATAGTGACAATAATCAGCCTTATAATAGGTCTTATTATATCCAGATCAGTTACCAACAAAATCCAGAAACTCAAGGACACTGTAGCCAAACTCGGCGGGGGTGAGCTCGATTCCACTATAGAAACAAACTCCAAGGATGAAATGGATGAGCTCACTATATCCTTTCAGCAAATGGCAGAAAATTTAAAAACCACTACTGTCAATCGAGATAAATTGCTTGAAGAGATAGAAAGACGTAAACTTGCAGAAGCGTCAACTCATGATAATGAGGAGCGCTTTCGTTCAGTAGCAGAAAATGCGAGCGATGCGATTATATACATAAGCGAACATGGAGAGATAATTTTCTGGAACCAGATGGCTGAAAATATCTTCGGCTACTCAGCAGAAGAAGTGGTAGGCGGGCCAGTTAGTCATATAATTCCCGAAAGATACCATCAAGCCCACACTGAAGGAATGCTTCGAGCATTGAAGAGCGGAAAATCTAAACTCGCAGGAAAATCCGTTGAATTGACCGCGACCAGAAAAGATGGCGATGAATTTCCGATAGAGCTTTCTATATCTTCCTGGAATATCGGAAAAGATGTCTATTTTACCGGAATTATCAGAGACATTGCGGAGCGCAAGCATGCTGAAGACGTCATTAACGAACAGGTCGGCCGCCTGAGCGCATTACGCTCTATTGACAGGGCTATTATCGGGAGTCTTGACCTGAAAGTAACCCTTGACGTATTTCTTACTCAAGTACAATCGCAGCTTCATATTGATGCGTCATCTGTGCTGCTGCTGAACAAGAATACGCAAACACTGGAGCACGTAGTGAGCAAAGGGTTTCGTTCAAATGCCTTAAAGCATACCAAATTGAGGTTAGGTGAAAGTAACGCCGGCAAGGCAGCGCTCGAACGGAGTATCGTGTCTGTTCCCAACCTTAAAGAACATGTTAACGGTTTCACAAATTCCAAAGAGTTTTCCAGTGAGGATTTTGTTTCCTATTATGCTGTACCCCTTATCGCAAAGGGCCAGGTAAAAGGTGTTATGGAGCTGTTTAATCGGACTTATATGAATTCAAAAAACGGATGGATGGAATTTCTGGAGGCAATTGCTGATCAGGGGGCAATCGCTCTGGACAATGCCACCATGTTTGATGATCTTCAGCGTTCAAATATTGAGCTTTCCCTTGCTTATGATACTACAATCGAAGGATGGGCACAGGCGCTCGATTTGAGAGACAAGGAGACCGAAGGTCATTCCCGCAGAGTTACGGAGTTAGCCGTTCGCATAGCTAATCAATATAAAATGACCGACGAAGAAATCATACAAATCAGAAGAGGGGCCCTGCTTCATGATATCGGTAAAATGGGAATACCCGACAGCATACTCTTAAAGCCGGGGAAGCTGACAGAAGAAGAACGGAATATAATGATGCAGCACCCTGTATATGCCCGGGATTTGTTATATCCGGTTGAATATCTGCGGCCTGCCATCGACATACCTTATTATCATCATGAAAGATGGGACGGGACAGGTTATCCTGAAGGTCTCAAGGGAGAGGAGATACCTCTTTCTGCACGAATATTTGCTGTTATCGATGTTTGGGATGCATTGCGCTCAGACCGCCCGTACCGGCCCGCCTGGCCAATAGAAAAGGTACAAGATCATATACGGCATCAAGTCGGCTCTCATTTCGATGCCGGCGTAATAGAAATTTTTCTGTCAATGGATTTGTATTAAAAAATCAAACGAAAGGGAGGTAACAAAAATGAAAAAAAGTAATTGCTGGGAATACAAAAAATGCGGGAGAGAACCCGGAGGGATAAAAGTCCATGATTTGGGAATATGCCCTGCAACTGTAGAAGAAGGACTGGATGAAACTCATGGAGGTAAGAATGGAGGAAGATCTTGTTGGGCTGTAGCAGGTAGTTTGTGTGGAGGTAAAGTGCAGGGGACATTTGCACAGAAATATGGAAACTGCGTAATCTGCGATTTCTTCAAAATGGTCAAAGAAGAGGAAGGTGCAGATTTTACTCTTTCGTCAGATCTGCTCGCAAAACTGAACAATACGCTGTGTGCAAAATAATTAGTTAGAGTTTATTCATAGACAAATCGTCCCCCTTTGAAAAGGGGGGACTGCCGTCTCCCTATTTAAATTTTATCCGGATTCCTATAATATATAGGAACCTTTTTTCCTAATATGAGAAAATCCATGATAGTTTATCGCAGATATTTATTGATTATTTTTTTGGCTTTAATACTGCCTGCTTCTCAGGGACTATATGGCTGCAGCCAGAATGATGTTGACACTCTGGAAGTAAAAAAATCAGGTGAGCAGACAGAGGCTGACCTCCGAATTGCAGAATTACTGAAAGCAATGAGTGTCTATCAATTCGACAATCCGGTAAAAGCCCCTGATTTTAATCTCACATCTGTAAAAGGAAGCAATATTGGCCTAAATCAATATCGGGGCAAAGTTGTTCTCCTGAGTTTCTGGACCACATGGTGACCATGGTGCAGGAAGGAGTTGCCTTCTCTGGAAAGATTACATCAGGAATTCAAAAACAGTCCCTTTGCGCTTCTTGCGATAGATATAAAAGAAGATAGAAAGACAGTACTTAAACATATCAAAAGTAACGGCTTATCTTATACCAATCTACTGGATGAGGACGGCACGGTTAGTTCTCTGTATGGTGTAAGTTCCACACCGATAAAATTCATTATTGACAAGAATGGTTATATGATTGGCACTGTATTGGGATACAGGGACTGGGACAAGGACGAGATGAAATCTTTGATTCGAACTCTTATGAAGTCTGATGCACAGAGCTGAAAAATATCAGCAAATCTCCAACTTAATAATTCAATTGACTTAACCGGCTACTATTTATATGTTTTAAATAGTTTTTATACTTTATAGTTGCATGATCCAGAACAGTTGCGTTCTTACTCGTTATTTCGATATCGTTCCAGCCTTTGTTTTCATGATACATTTTTATTTTTATAATATCTAAAGTACGATCGCCGTCACTGTCGCAATATTCTATTCTTCTATAAGTAGCGGGTAGTCTGTCCTGAGTCACAACAATAACATCCTTGAATTTTTTATCTTCCTTTGAGCGAAAATAAGAGACTTCATCCCCGTTGATTTTACCGTGCCATAGTTTATCTGCCTCAGGATCGACCAGTATCAGATCCTGACCAATGATAGCCTGTAGAAAAGTATCCCCTTTAGAACTGTTTTTGTCCATTCCACTGCAACTTGTGATCAGAGCTATAAGCATTATCCCTAATACATTTACTGATCTAAAACAGTTCATGAACCACCATTCCTTACGCTGTTTAATTTATGAGGGGATTATATCATCAAGACAAACAGCGGTCAAGAAAAAAGGGTATCATCAAGTAAATAATCAGTTTTATTGTGATGTTACAGAATATATTAAGATTATCCGGGAGATACTTCGTTTTCTGCCTATATTATTCACCCGGCAAAGCAGGTGAATAATATGGGTTAGTAGCTAATAATCTGCACTTTAAAATGTGGATAATTGAATGTGGTACAGGGAAACTCCCCTGCACCACATTCCTTTTACTACTTGCCAAATTCTTTGTCAATCATTCTCTTTATATCATTTACTGATTTACCCTGCTCATGTAACTGGGCGGCCCTCAAGGCCTCCTTCTGGCAAAGAGCTCACCCGGCTCCATGTTTTTCAGTAAAACAACTCAGCAAAGACTTGTGACGAAATGGCGGTTGAT
Organism: uncultured Nitrospiraceae bacterium; assembly: GCA_964626925.1. Lineage (GTDB taxonomy): Bacteria > Nitrospirota > Thermodesulfovibrionia > UBA6902 > UBA6902 > CAZVHL01. The sequence continues at coordinate 17,000 of CAZVHL010000006.1, read as the reverse complement.
CACAATAGCAGTAACAGTAAACCTCATTCATAATATCCGGATATCTTTTGGCAACTGCATATGCTGCACGCACCTGCCCCTTGAACATAGCTGGATCAAGCACAGGTCTTGTTTCCTTAGCGGTTAAATTAAATGATTTGCCTGAATCTTTTGAACACCCGCTAACGGTTAAAGCAACTGCTGCCACTACTATTGCCATTATGACAAACAACAAAGTTCTACGCTTCTTGTCCATTCATCCACCTCCATTCATTAATTATTATTCATTAACATTACTAATCTCTCATTAACTAATATATTGACCTGATTCTGCCTGAACGGCGATCAAAAATAATTATATCCACTACTTTATTCCTGTCCTTTACCTTGACTCTTATGAACCGGCCTCTTTTTTTCTCGAGCTCTACACCAAGACCCTTTTTCTGATAATAACTAATCAACGCCTCCTTGGCTTCATCATGGCTCATGTTCGATTTACAGTTTCCGTATTCACTGCATCGCGGACAAAAATCTCCGTATGGAGTTACAGGTCCTTCATGCCCGGCAAATGAATCCGTATTCTGTATCAAGATTAATACAGAAACCAGAAAAAACGCTGTCACATATTTATATACCATACCTTGCACTCTAAGTTACTAAATAATATTGAAGAAATTGTGAATATTATCCTCATTCGTCAAAAAATGTGACTGTAAATTTGGAGCCTTTGCTCAGCTCGCTCTCGACTTCAACTTTCCCCCCCATAACTTCAACAAGTTCTTTGACTATAGCTAACCCAAGTCCCTTGCCGTTTGAATGTTCATCCTTGTAAAACCTTTCAAATATTTTGTCAGTTTTATCTTTCGCTATGCCAACACCTGTATCTTCAACAGACAGGTAATAATTTGACTTCCCTGAACTGCATTTTCCCCAGGTTATTTCAATTCCCCCCTTGTCGGTAAACTTGTATGCATTTGACAGGAAGTTTTTTAAGATAATATGCAGTTTTTCAGGATAGGTCTTCACAATCATCGGATTATCCTCTGACTTTAAATAAAGTCCCTTTTCCTGGATCATTTTTTTCATCCCGTCTGTCACTGATCCAACGAATTCCCTGAGATTAATATCTTCAGGCATACCTTTCCTGAAAAAACTTGCCTCTGCCCTCGTGATATCTTCTATGCCTTCCACAAGAGAAATGATTCGCTCTATTTCGGCCCTTATATTTTCTATTACCTTACGTGGATCAGAAATTATTCCGTCTTCAATAGCATCAAGATTACCCTTTATAATTGTCAGTGGTGTACGAAGCTCATGAGCTATATTTGAGGTAAGATGCTTTCTCAAGGCATCTTCCCTCTTGAGCGCTTCAGACATATAATTAAACGATTCTGTAAGTTTGTCTATTTCATCCTTAAACTTCTTTTTCGGCGATGGTTCATGAACAGAAAAATCCCCTTTAGCTATTTTCTCGGCAGAAGCTGTCAACCTTCTCATCGGATTGGAAAGAAACATCGTGAATAATACAGATAACAGCAATGCTCCACCGCCGGCTATCAAAAAAGAAATTATCAAAAACTCCCTCCCCCTCTTTTTGAATATCTCCTCCTTAAGGGGAACCAACCCTACCTTCTCAAGCTGCCTTATATATATCTTCCCTAATTCTTTCCCTTCGACATACAGGGGATACCATGTAAACTCCAGATCAATGGAGGGTCGTTTCAGAAATCCTTCCATTCTGTTTCTCATATTGGAATCCATTGTAAACAAAACATCAGCGGATGAAAGAATCTGATTACCATCGACATCTTCAACGTACGCCTCCATACCCAGCATCAACCCCCAGTGAAGTGTTTCCTGAAGTTTTGATACGTTCCATTCTTCATCCCTGTAGCTGCCTTCCACAGAAGCTATAATCCAGTAAGTCTGGTCTTCCCTGGTACCCCCCAGGAAATCATTAAAATCTTTTATTATCAGCTTTTCAAAGACGATATTGGATATAAGGGCGAGTAAAATTACGAATATGAATGAAAGGAATAACTTAGTCCTCATCAGGCTGACCGATAAACCTGTAACCTAGTCCGTAAACAGTTTTTATATACGATGGGTTTCTCTGGTCATCCTCGATCTTGTGACGAATGTTTTTGATATGCGCATCTATCGTTCTGTCATAGCCCTCAAAGTCATAACCGAGGATTACATTGACCAGTTGAAGCCTGGTAAAGACCTGGCCCGGACGATCAGAAAGGCACTGGAGTAATTTAAATTCAGTGGGGGTAAGAACCACTACCGATCCCTTTTTCGTTATTTCAAAACGCAATGAATCTATGACAAGATCCTTATTATTAAAACTTTTCATCTCTTTTGTACCCTTTGCTCTCCTTAACAGGGCCTTTACTCTCGCCACAAGCTCTCTCGGGCTGAACGGTTTAACAACATAGTCATCAGCGCCCAACCCAAGCCCAGCTATCCTGTCATCTTCATCACTCTTTGCGGTCAGCATAATGATAGGCAGATCAGAGTCTTTTCGGATCGTCTCGCAAATATCCTCTCCATCCATATCCGGAAGCATCAAGTCAAGGATTATCAGATCAAAACCTTCTTTGAGTAACGACACAGCCTTCCCGCCGGTATTGGCGATAGTAACTTCAAACGCATCTTTTTCAAGATAAGCCTTAACGATTTCAGCTATTTTAGACTCGTCTTCAACAACAAGTATCCGGCTGCCTTTCATGCAGACATAATAGCACAAACATAATGAATTATTTATGAAAACCACTCCAATTTATCTTGCCAATAAGAAGCAAAAATGATAAGCTGATACCCGATGGGTATAATAAACGCCCTGAGCAAAGTACACGAAAAAATCGATCGCGCTGCGCTTAAATCAGGCAGACTCCCTGACGACATAAAGCTTGTCGCCGTCTCAAAAACTGTAGGGCCGGATAAGATCATCGAAGCTGTTAAGGCAGGTGTTACAGTTTTAGGTGAAAACAGGGTTCAGGAAGCAACTGAAAAGGTCCAGGATATTGGTTTACGAACCAAGGGTAAAAAAATTGAATGGCATTTGATCGGTCACTTACAGAAGAACAAGAGTAAAACCGCTGTTCAACTGTTTGATTTAATACATTCACTTGATTCACCCGAATTAGCGGATATCCTTGATAAATACTGTGGACTGACGGGCAAGAAACAACGGGTGCTTATTCAGGTCAAGATTTCAGACGAAGCCACGAAGCACGGTATACCTGAAAAAAACCTCATGGGACTAATCGAGAAAGTCAATAATCTTGACAACCTTGAACTGGAGGGACTGATGACAATACCTCCATTTTTTTCTGACCCCGAAAGAGTCCGTCCCTATTTCTCAAGGCTCAGGCAACTGAAAGATACGGCAACCTCAAAATGTTTTGTTCTGCCGGAATTGTCAATGGGAATGTCCGGTGATTATGAAGTAGCGATTGAAGAGGGCTCTACAATGGTAAGAGTTGGAACAGCGATATTTGGAGAGAGAAATTATTGAGTTTAAATAATCTTAAATCGAGTAATCTTCTAACATTAAGATTACAAAGCCAGTATAATAGGCAATCATGAAAACAGGTTTTATTGGCGGTGGTAACATGGCAGAAGCGATGATAAAAGGCATGACCTCTCAGGGCATGCGGGATATCTTCGTATCCGAACCGGGAGAAGACAGAAGAAACTATCTTGCTAAAGAATACAGTGTTCAGACAACTGCATCAAATACAGATGTTACTGCTGCATGCAGCATTATAATCCTTGCCGTGAAACCCCAGAATATTGATGATGTCCTTAATGAAATAAAAGAGACAGTAACAGAAGAAAAAACGGTAATGTCGATTGCGGCAGGCATTACTCTGACCTATTTGTCATCAAAGCTTAAAACAAAAAAACTTATTCGGGTTATGCCGAACACTCCGGCCCTTGTACAGGAGGGAATGTCTGTCATGTCTTTGTGTGACTGCTTTTCTGACTCCGGGCTTGCGGCTGCCAGAGACATCCTTATGTCAATAGGAAAAGTTATCACTCTGCCTGAAAAATATATGGATGCAGTTACAGCTCTCTCAGGCAGCGGACCTGCCTTTATCGCCCTGTTTATCGAGGCGATGACAGAAGGCGGAATAAAAGCGGGACTATCCGAAGATAACGCACTGATGCTCGCTGTGCAGACTACTGTCGGCACTTCAAAACTGCTTGACACCGGTATAACCCCATCGAGGTTAATGGAAATGGTAACTTCACCTGGGGGGACTACAGCCGCCGGGCTAAAGATATTTGATGAAAAAGAACTGAAGAATACTGTTGTTTCTGCAATCGAAGCGGCAAAAAACAGATCAAAAGAATTAGGCAGGACCGCTTAAAAGATTTTCTATTTATGGATTAGGAGGTAAATCAATGTTTATATTCGGGAATCTATTTCAGGCTGTAGCTTTCATTCTTGACACCGTACTGACTCTATATATGTGGATCATAATAATTTCCGCCCTTTTAAGCTGGGTTAATCCTGATCCATATAATCCTATCGTCCGTTTTTTGTATTCTGTAACAGACCCTGTTTTAAGACCTATAAGAAGGCGCATAGGTTTAGTTATGGGAATTGATATATCACCAATGATCGTGATCCTGATAATTCTTTTTAGTAAACACTTCATTGTAGCCTCACTGTTTGACATAGCATCAAGAATGAAATGAAATTAATATGATAAAGAAATTAATCCATTTAAATGATAGAGGGGGTAGTTTATGAGAATAACGCCGCTTGATATTCAGCAAAAACAGTTTTCAACCAGATTAAGAGGATTTGACATGGAGGAAGTTGATTCCTTTCTTGAGCTGATCAGAGAAGAAATGGAAGAACTGTTAAGAGACAATGCTAACCTGAGAGAAGAATCGCGAAGGTTCGAGAAGCAGCTTAAGGAATACAAGAATATAGAGACTACTCTAAAGGATACCCTGATAAGCACTCAGCAGATGTCAGAGGAATATAAAAGCACTGCAAAAAAAGATGCTGAACTCCAGATTAAGGAAGCTGAGCTGAGAGCAGAGGAAATTGTAAAGAGCGCACAGGAGAAAATTGTGAATATTCATGAAGATATAACCGATCTGAAGGGCGTGAGAAGGCATTTCAAGGAGGAACTGAAAAGGATGATAGAAAACCATCTCACCATGATCGAGTTCGATAAGGAACGTGAGGAAGAAACTCCTGATGAAACATAAGACACTTAAGGGCCTTCAGGATATCCTGCCGCCGGATATTTCTATCTGGCACAAAATAGAAAACAACGCACGCCAGATTTTTAAAAATTACGGATACCGTGAAATCAGATTACCGATAATTGAATCAACCGATATCTTTATACGGAGTATCGGCGAGACATCCGACATCGTAGAGAAGGAGATGTATACGTTTCAGGACAAAGGAGGACGGAGCGTAACTTTAAGGCCTGAGGGAACCGCCTCATTTGTCAGGGCATACGTTGAGCATCATCTATATAATGAACCAGCCCCACAGAAATACTATTACATGGGGCCGATGTTCCGTTATGAGAGACCGCAGGCCTTCAGATACAGACAGTTTTATCAAATAGGCGTTGAAGCGATGGGCATATTAGATCCCAAACTCGATGCGGAAGTCATTGCGATGCTTTCGGCAATATTAGACAGTATAGGGTTGAAGGAGCTGAATTTTGAGATTACATCAATCGGATGCGATCAATGCAGACCCGGTTACACAACAGCCCTGAAAGAATTTTTAGGCAACAGGAAAAGCAAATTCTGCGCTGACTGCCAGAGACGATATGATTTAAACCCGCTAAGAATACTCGACTGCAAAGTCCCTTCCTGTATAGATTCGCGACACGGCTCTCCTCCTGTTATCGAATTTCTCTGCAATGAATGCCAGAAGCACTTTGACATCCTTAAGCAGAATCTTGATCTGTTACTGGTTCCATACTCTGTAAATCCAAACCTCGTCAGGGGGCTTGATTATTACACTAAGACCGCATTTGAAGTCAGCAGTGAATCCCTTGGAAGTCAGAAAGCGGTTGCTGCCGGTGGAAGATATGACAATATGGTGGATGAATTCGGAGGACCACCCACTCCCGGTATAGGTTTCGCAATCGGAATGGAAAGAATAATCCCCCTCATAAAAGATTCAGCAAACAAAGTTGAAGGGCCGGATCTCTTCATATGTCCTATGGGGGATGAAGCCGCCGAGAAGGGACTGTTACTCACTGAACAGTTACGGGCAAAAGGACTGTGGGTAGAAATAAATTTTGATGGTACTTCTCTTAAAAGTCAGATGCGAAAGGCAAATCGGATTGGCGCCAAAAAAGTTATCGTCCTTGGTGAAGATGAACTGAAGACAAAAAAGGTCAAAATAAAGGATATGAATAACAGGGAGGAAATTGATATCATCCTCGATGTCAACGAATTCCTTAAGGTCATTCAGGGATAAAAAGATCTACTCCTCCTTCCAAAAATGGGAACTGAGCAATGACAGAATTTCTAAATGACTGTACTGGAGTTATCCTTGCTGGCGGCGAAAATAAAAGAATGCCCGTATTAAAGTCATTTATTATGGTTGAAGGCCACAGGATCATCGAGAAAAACCTCAAGATAATGAAACAGCTCTTCAAGGATAATTTTATCGTTACTAATCAACCTGGATATTACACTTATCTTGAAACTCCGCTTTTTGGTGATGCCTATGACACAAGAGGGCCTATGACCGGAATTTTCACGGCACTGTTAAACTCTTCCAGTCAATGGGTGTTCATATCAGCCTGTGATATGCCGTTTATCAGTGAGGATATCATCAGATTCATGGCCTCAAAAAGAGATAACCACGATGCGGTTGTTCCGATCTCTAAAGGCAAATCCGAGCCTCTTTTTGCATTCTATTCAAAACGGTATATGGCATTAATGGAAAAATCAATCCTCTCCAGAGAAAAAAGTTTGAGGGGGTTTTTACATAATCATAAGAAAGGAGTACAATATATCACATCAGGGGATATTAAGAGAATCGAGGATAGCAAAAGTTCTTTTATAAATCTCAATACTCCTGCTGATATTGATGCTTACCTTCGGCCTGAAGATATTATAAAATTTAAAAAGGACTCTAAATAAGGAGGGGAAATGTTTGGGTTAGGAGCAACAGAATTAATAATAATTTTAGTGATTGTAGTTATCCTGTTCGGCGCCTCCCGGTTGCCAGAGATAGGCAGAGGTGTAGGAGAAGCGATAAAGAACTTTAAAAAATCCACATCCGAACAGCCGGAAATCGACGTAACTCCTGATAATAAATCTAAAGAGAACGAAGAAAGCAAGGAAAATAAATCCTAAGTGGAATTATATAAAACCTTTGCCGAAATCAACCTCAAAGCACTTTCGCATAATCTCAATGTCGTAAGAAAGAAAACAGGAAACAAAGAAATTCTTGCTGTTGTCAAGGCAAATGCTTACGGCCACGGTTCTGTTGAAATATCACAACGCCTTATACAGAACAATGTTTCAATGCTCGGCGTAGCATATACCGGTGAAGGCATCGTTCTCCGGGAAGCCGGCATCAAAATTCCCATAGTTGTTTTTTTTGACAGAGACAATTCTGACACATGTCTTAAACATAACCTGATCCCTGTAATATCCGATCTGCTGAGCGGAAAAAAAATTTCAACCCTTGCCTACAGACAGAACCGAAAGATACCGGTACATATAAAAGTGGATACTGGAATGGGACGCGTTGGCCTCACGATGGATAATGCCATTAAGGTAATCAGAGAAATATCCTCTTTGAGAAACATACAGCTTGAAGGCCTGATGAGCCATTTTTCGGATGCAGACCTTCTGGATAAGGATTTTGCCAATCTTCAGTTAAAGCATTTCAGGAATCTCGTGAAAAATTTAACGCAGGATAAAATCACTTTTAAATATCTTCATATGTCCAACAGCGCCGCGGTCCTTACAATGCCTGATGCTCATTTTAATCTGGTAAGACCCGGAATCATGCTTTACGGCTATGCATGCTGTGAAAGAGATAAAATTAAGCCTGTTATGAGTCTGAAGAGCAGGATCATCCTCTTGAAAAAAGTACCGGCAGGAACTCCTGTAAGTTATGCACGGACATTCATAACAAAGAAGAAAAGCACGATAGCAACAATCCCGATAGGTTATGCAGACGGATACAGCAGGAAACTTTCTAATTCCGGCGAGGTTTTAATTAACGGATACCGCGCTCCTGTTATAGGCAGAGTATGTATGGACACAATTATGGTTGATGTTACGCAGATTCGAAATGTCAGCTATAAGTCTGAAGTAGTGCTGATCGGACAAAGCGAAAAAGAGATAATCACTGCTGAAGATATCGCAGAAAAGACCGGCACAATCCCATATGAAGTTCTCACTTCAGTTGGTGCCAGAGTTCAGAGGATATATAAATGAAAGCAGCCTGGCCCGCATTACTCATTAATATCTAAATCAGGTTCCTGATGAACCACCTTAATCAAAGTTATCCTGCTACCGCTGACAGTTTTTTCCGCATTTATTTCATCGATGTGAGATTTTATCAAATTCAGCGACTTTCTATTGCTATCTGAGGAAATATCAAGATCGCTCTGCTCAGTCTCGATCTCGATCGAAAACTTATTTTCAATCAACTTGAATTTCAGATAATAGTTATCGGTATGACCGTCGACAGTCAGTATGCTGGCAAACAGTTCAATTAATGCGATCTGCAATTGCCCTGTTGTATCCGGTCGGATATTGTAGTGCCTGGCAATCTCCTCAAGTGCCTTGACTGCCACAAGTTCGGCATCTGGACCCGGGGGTATCGTTATATCAAAAGACGGAGTCTTTTCGGTTTTTAGGGATTGCCGCTTGTCAGCAATTATCAAATCTTTAACTGCATCATACGGTTCTCTGCGGATCTCCTTATGATATAACCCCTTAATGACATCAATTAATACCGCATCTTCTGCAAGTTCAAGTGTACTGAACCCGATATCGACCGCACCGGAGGAGTTAAGTTGATTAATGATATTGTCAAGCTCATCCTGCTTTACAGAAAGCTTTTCTGAAAGATCTGCCAATACAATATCTGCATCATTGACCAATAAAAATCTCAGGAAATTCAAAGACGGTTTTCTCATCTCAAACTGAGTAATATGCGCCTTTAAAAGAGACATCCAGTACGTATAAATCTTCCCCCTTGTCACCTCACGCACATAAATGTCCCAGAAATTGTTTTCAGATATTGGCATATTTGCCTGACGCATTGCCTGAACAAAACTCTTGATATAAAAAGGATTGCCGTCAAAGAGATCAAGGTAGTCAGTTATGTTTTTTCCAAAATCCAGAGTATATTTATTACAAAGATATTTAAAAAAATCTGAAGAATTATCACCGGTTAATCCTGATAAATTGACAACCTCAAGACTTTCACCGATAGAGGTCTCTTCAAAGAACATTTCCTTTATGTCTGAGTGAAATCCGGCAATTATATGAGGCGTATGCCCTGACTGCAGACAGTTTTCAAAAAGCATCCAGATGTTTTCTGTATCACCAGTTGCATTAAGCTCGCAGATTTTTTTGATTTTATCAAAATCATCTATTATCACCACAAGCGGCATGCCGGTACTGGCATAACTCTGGTAGGGAGCTGATATCGCAAATAAAAAGAGCTTCATAACGTCTTCATCAGCCTGAAGTCCCGCAAAATTATCTATAGCGTCTATTGCCCACTGAACGTTTGCCTCTTTAGCAATACTTCTTAGATCTTCACCTGAATGAACACCTGTTAACATGATAGATCGGTCTCTATTGAGGAAGGCAAGGCTTTGAAGTACGAAATTATAGAAATAATCTTTTGAAAATTTTTCCATGGAATTGACCACTGACTTGACAGTATAGAAGAAAGGAATCGCATCATTTTGATGATCAAAAAAATGGCTATACAGATATTTTAATAATTCCGTCTTTCCAATGCCCCGTTTTCCGGAAAGAAAAATACTGTTAGCATCACCAGCCTTTGCTTCGGAAGTGATATTTTTCAGGAAGCCAAACTCGGCCTCTCTGCCCAGGAAATTTTTTGCATTAAAATCTTTTGGTAACATTGGCAAAATATTCATTTGTAATTAGGACTTCCTAGTAATTAATGGGCAATTCTCAGAGGTATACTACCCTGTTGCCTCCACCTTTCTTGGCAAGGTAAAGTGCCTGGTCCGTCTTTTCAATAAGCTCCATGATAGAAGAAGCATCATCCGGGTAAGTAGCAAGCCCCATACTTACGGATATCGGCATTTCCATATTATGCTGACTCAATGCCCTGTCAATATGGTCCTTCAGTCGATTGGTAATCTGAATAGCATCAATTTTCGGGGTCTGAGGAAATATAGCAACAAATTCATCACCACCAAACCTGGCAGCAATATCGATAGCTCTCAGAGATTTTTCCATCCTTTGTGCAAGACTTTTGATCAGATTATCGCCAGCTATATGGCCAAACGTATCATTGTATTCCTTGAATTTATCCAGATCAAGCATCATGAAACTGAAGGGATGTTTATATCTTATATAACGTGTAATTTCTTCTGACAATCTCCTGTTCAGATATCGGCGGTTATAAATGCCGGTCAGAGGATCCGTAATCGACAGTTTTCTCAATTCTTCTGTCTGCTCAAACAGAAGGCTCCTCTCAATAGCAATTGAGCTATTATCAATAATCGACCTCAGTAAACTTAAATCATCTTTATTAAAAACATCACCCTGTGCTTTGTCAGATACATTTAGAACACCTGTAACTCTATCTTCAATATTTATCAAGGCGCTTATGAAGGATTTAGTTTTATAATGCCCCCTGTTTGCCTGTCTTATCCTCGGATCTTTTTCTATATCTTCCACAAGAATAGATCCACCGCTCTCAAGAACCATACCTGCGATGCCCTCGCCCTGCTTTATCCGCATGTTTTCCTTAACTTTATCACCATGACTTTTGTGTGCCTCCACAATGAGTTCTGATGTGTCTTTATTTAAAAGCATTAAAGACCCCTGCTCCGCATTTAGAAGCTGCAATGATTTTCCCAGCAATATCTTTAAGAGTTCATTTCGGTCCAGAACACCGGTTATTGAGCTCGAAAAATCTGATAAACAGGTCAGAGTTTCATCTGCAAGTCTGGTCTTTTCTACCGTAATCCGAAGATCATGATTTTCAAGGTTCAATTTGACGTAATCAGTAAAAGCATTCATGATTTTCATGTCCTGTTGTGAAAACTTCTTGTCAAATATTGCTATTATTCCTTCAATATTAATACCTATAAAAATAGGGAAAAAATTAGAAGCCATTACTCCAGCTAAAAGGCCTGTATCAACAACGCCTTTTAAATCTTCGTAATACACAGAAGTTTTTGAAATAAGCATCTTTTTGACTGCCTGATTCTCTGCATCGATCTTAAAATCCGCCGTGTTGTCGCTTAACCTGCCAGAACTGCAAACAGTTCTATATGTATCACCTTTATCATCAAGTAACATTAATGCTGATGATATGCCGCCAAAGACAAACTCAATTGTATCCAGTATATACCTGTAAAGTAACTGCGGATTTTTAGACAATGTCCCGAATGTATGACTGTCAAACAGTGATGTCATACGCATAAGTTTTTCGTCAAGCCTGTCTTTATCCTCGATGCTGCGCAATATGCGGTTTATCGTTAAACTCACATATTTCATAATTGTTGCTGCATTGTCTTTTCCGACAAAATTTAATGGTTTTGAAACCGGAATTTCAGGAAGGTTGTGATCTCTGGCAATTTTTATAAATTCAAGTAAATCGCCATATTCGGCAAAATCCCCCCTTCCTACGATAAATGCCTTTTCTCCCAATCTGTTTATAGGTAACACAAAATTTAGCAGCCGGGAGCTACACTTAAAAAATTCAGGCTCAGTTGCGCGAATGAAATTATCACATGAATCCGGACAACCAAGATTTACATGTTTTGCGGATCTTATAAACTTGCACAACTGGTTTTCATTCACAACGATCAATCTCTGACCTTCCTCATCAAACACACTTAATTCAAAATTCACAATATCAGAGAGTTGCTGAAGATGTTCAGCCCATTCCTTTGAAGTGAAAAAATGCGCAAGTGTCATTTCGTTTCTACGGCCTTGCGAGACCGGAGAAGAAGAACTTTTATGGTCATCTGCATTTGGCATATGCTGCCCCAGGTTAGGCTTGATTAAAGAAAAATAATTGTCGACATATTTAGACACTCATTTCCTACCCTAAAATAATTAGCAAAAAAAAGGCCAAACTCATAACCTATTGATTTATTGATATTCCTTGATACAATGATCTACAGTCATGTAAATTATTCCGACATGACACTGTAAATACTATATTAAAAAGCTGAATTATCGAGAAAATATAAAGAGTTCTCTGATGTATAAATATTTTACACTTTCGGGGATGATAAATCAATATAATATTAGATATTCAGCAAACAGACCATGCCCCTTTGAATAGTCATTTGCCTGTCAAACGTTTTGGCTCTAATATACGACGGGCTTCACTTTCGCTCACAATCCCTTTTTCAACTGCCAGCTGTTTCACTGATTTGCCGGTACGAAAAGCCTCTTTAGAAAGCTCCGCAGCAGATGAATATCCAATAATCGGGTTAAGAGCAGTTGCCATAGCAAGGGTTGTGTCCGCATAGGCTCTGCATTTTTTTTCATCCGCCCTGATTCCTGAAATACATTTTTTTGTAAATGAATTTATTCCATTTGACAAAATTTCTATCGAAAACAGAAGATTATGCGCGATAACCGGCATCATTACATTAAGTTCAAGCTGAGACGCCTGGGTAGCATAAGCAATAGCTGTATCATTGCCTATAACCTGGAAACAGACCATATTCAACATCTCAGCCATAACCGGATTGACTTTTCCGGGCATTATAGAAGAACCCGGCTGAACTGCAGGCAACTGAATCTCAGCCAACCCTGTACGCGGCCCCGAACTCAGTAACCGGATATCATTAGATATTTTTGTAAGAGTTATAGAAATTCCTCTCAATGAGGCACTCAGCTCAAGGGCTTGATCCACATTCTGAATGCCTTCAAATAAATTTTCAGATGCCTTGAATTTTATTCCCGATATTTTTCTTATTTCACTGAGGATACAGCTTCGGAAACGCGGTTTAGCATTAATTCCAGTACCCAGGGCATTTCCTCCAATAGGCAATGGCAATAAAGATTCAGAAGCATTTTTTATGCGGCATATATCATTGTCCACAGCCTTCGCATACCCGCCAAATTCCTGCCCGAGTCTTACAGGTACAGCATCCTGCAGGTGTGTTCGACCGGCTTTAACTATGTGGTCAAATTTTCTGGCCTTTTTTGAAAGCGCATTTTTCAGAGCCTTGATTGCCGGAATCAGGTCGTCCCTGACAGCCTCATATGAAGATATATATATAGCCGTAGGAATCGTATCGTTAGTTGACTGTGCCATATTCACATGATCATTAGGATGAACAAGACTGTAATCACCTTTTTGACCGCCAAGTATCTCGATCGCCCTGTTCGCGATAACTTCATTTGCATTCATATTCTGGGATGTTCCGGCACCCGCCTGATAAACATCAACAATAAAATCGTTGTCATGAATCCCACGGATAACTTCTAACGAAGCCTTTTCTATAGCTTTAGACATTTTCCTGTTTAAGAGACCAAGGGAAGAGTTAGCTCTTGCGGCAGCAAGCTTTATAATTCCCTGGGCCCTTATGAATTTTCTCGGCAGCCTGAGCCCGCTTATCGGGAAGTTATCCATAGCCCGTTTTGTCTGAACTCCGAAGTAAACATCATCAGGAATTCTTAGTGTCCCAAGACTATCCTTTTCTGTTCTCAACTTCCTGCTCCTCTCATATGTATGTTGATTAAAAATATGCCATAGTTTACCACATTAAAAAGTGAATTCGTAACATACATTATTCATTATATTTACCATTCCAGACTATTTATGATTTTGACAGTATTTTGCGGTTAATCTATAATGAGCTGATATGATACCTGTCCAGGAAATTTTGTTCCGCCTGCTGCTCGCAACAGTGATCGGCAGTATAATCGGTTTTGAAAGAGAGATCCACGGAAGGGCTGCGGGTTTCAGAACCCAGCTAATTGTATGTGTAGCTGCCGCACTCATAATGATCTTATCCGAGAACTATTATTTTCACATACATACGTTGGATCCATCTCTCCGGATCGATCCCGCGAGAATTGCTGCCGGCGCCCTCATAGGCATCGGTTTCCTCGGAGCAGGAGTTATCATAAAGAGCGGTTATGCCGTAAGAGGACTGACAACAGCAGCATCGATATGGATCGTATCTGTTATAGGACTGGCAATAGGAGGGGGGTTGTATTTTGAAGGAGTCATAACCGCAATAATAACAATCACCGCTCTGACGGTCTTGCGAGTAGTTGAAAAAAAGATTAAGATCTTGCGTTTCAAAATTATCTCAATCTCAACTCCTGTCATGGAAGATGCAGAAGATACAATTGCTTCCATAATCACAAAATATAATTTCCATATTCATTCGATTGATTATGAAAAAAATAAAGCGAGTGGAGAAATAATGTATCGTTTTACGGTTTCAACAAAGATCAAGGGAAACATCAGGCATCTGTTTCTGGAATTAGGTTCACTTGAATTCATTAATTCAGTAAAAATCTCCGGTTAAATTCTTAAGGGAAACGATTACGGAAACAACAGACAAATAATCGGGGTATTGTCAGAAAACCGGTGTAAGGATAGATAGATTAATTATTTAAGAGCTTATTATAAGGATAACGTCTCAGAAAACCCATAAACTGTTCAATTGTATGTGATTGCTCCTTGGATTTTTTGTATACAAGAGAAAAGTCCCTGACAAATTTATCCTCTTTAAAAACTGATGCTTTCAAACTTCCATATTTAACTTCTTTTCTGGCTGCCCATCTTGACATAATCGAAGTTCCCAAACCTTCTTCAACTGCGCCTTTTATCGACTCAGTGCTACCCATAATAAGGGGTATTTTCAACTGCTGCTGGGACATACCGTGCTTCGTAAGGTATTTTTCTATTGCCTGCCTTGTTCCCGAACCCTCTTCCCTGAAAATAAGGGGTTCTTTTGACAGTTCTATTATAGATATGCTTGCTTTCTTGGCCAGATGATGGTACGGAGACATTATAAAAACCATTTCATCCGGAATCAATTTTTCCAATATTAATTTCTGCTTGTTAACGTCCCCCTCAACAAGCCCGATGTCAACACTGCCGGCATTCAGAAAGTCAATAACATTTTTTGTATTTCCAACTTGCAGATGAATAGCAACTTTAGGAAACTTTCTCCTGAAATCTGCAATAACCGGCGGCAATACGTAATTACCTATTGTTGAACTGGCGCCAACTGATATCACACCTTTTACAAGCCCGGTAACTCCCCCTATTTCTTTTTCTACTGCAGAATAAAGTGAACTGATTTCTTTTGCGTATTTATAGAGCATTTTTCCTGCCTGCGTGAGTGTAATGACACAGCCGGAACGATTAAAGAGCTTGGTGCCATACATTTCTTCGAGCGCCTGAATCTGGAGACTGACAGCAGGTTGGGTAAGACGGATTATCTCTGATGCCCTGGAGAAGCTTTTTGTTTCTGCGACAATGCAGAATACTTTTAATTTATGATCATCCATAGTTAAGTTTTTAATGTTACATGATGAAATTATATAAAGTCAATTATGTATAATCACGTCAGAATAGACGCGTCAATAAACTTTTTTAATTTATATATTATTAGTATTACCTTGACACAACACGCATCCTTTGATTTATAATTATGCACTCCCTCTTTTGCCAAATGGGAAGACCTGAATAGTTACCATTATTAAAGCAAAAAGTAGCATATAAAAAAGTAGCATATAAATAAGTTGGGATAGATTATCTTGATAAGGAGGAAGGAAGACAAAATAAGGATATAAATTTAAAGTAATAAAAAATGGAAAACAAAGGGTATCTTCGGAGCAAAACATTGAATAGAAGAAAGTTTATTAAACTCGCTGCTATGGCAGGGACAAGTCTTCTCATACCTCAACAAATAAGGGCTGTGGGTGGTGTGTTAGAACAACAATCAGGTATATCTAAAAATCAGGGGGGGGACAAATATGTGCCATCCCCCATTCCTGGTGTTAAATTCGGTATGGTGATAGATATGGGATTGTGTATTGGTTGCAGGCGGTGTATGTATGCCTGCAAGAGAGAAAACAATGTTCCTGATACTATCTCCCCTCCATATATAATGGTATTTGAAACCGAGTCTCCTACAGGTGTGACCGGTCACTTTCCTTCGCCGGAAATGCCGGGAAAAGGCACAACGATGTTTTACCAAAAGATCCGCAAAGATAAATGGTACATGCCTGTGCAATGTAACCACTGTGATAAGGCCCCATGTGTTGAGGTTTGTCCTACCAAGGCGTCATACACGGACCCGGATGGTTTTGTGCTGATAGATTATGACAAATGTATAGGATGCAGGTATTGCATGACAGCATGTCCATACAATGCTCGAAGATTTAACTGGTGGGAACCAAAGATACCTCCTGATCGTATAAACCCCCTTGTACCTATACGCAAACATGGTGTGGTAGAGAAATGTACCTTCTGTGTACATCGCACAAGGAGAGGGATGACCACTCGGTGTGTTGAGGTATGCCCTAATAAGGCAAGGACCTTCGGGAACTTTAATGACCCTGATAGCGAGGTTTCAAAATTAATTAGATCTGAGCGTAACTTCCGGCTCAAAGAAGGGCTTAATACCGGGCCTCGAATATGGTACTTAACACGTCCTAAAAAGAAGCGGATGATATGGTATAGTCCATTGCCCCCTCCAACAGGGATAAGAGGAATAAGATTATGAGAGACATAATCAGAAATTTTTTTGCTTATATTAGCGAGACCATGAAAGACACGAGCAGAGCGT
>CAZVHL010000005.1:20751-27731 GCA_964626925.1 uncultured Nitrospiraceae bacterium | reverse complement strand
CATTTCAACTTTATTAATTTCCCAAATGGAGATTGTAACTCAAGCATAAGGATTTCCCCTTTTTTACAATCTATAGTGTTTTCAGGGAAGTGAGTATTCACATACATTGCGACACCGGTTGTGGATATATTCATTATTTTACCGGAGTACCTGATGTCACCAACAACAAGATGGGTGGGAAACTGAACAGGTTTCCTTGCAGGGCGTTCTGCTGTTTGGGCCTCAAAAATATTTTTTTCAATCTGTTTTTTCATTCTTTCTTACTTCTCCTGCGATAAGTTTTTAAGTACAAAATGTCCTGACTTTAACTAATATGTACTCTTGTCGGCATTATTTAGCTAATTATTTAGCGTTGTTAGCCTATATTATTTGCTCGGCTGGTTTACAGCAGGATGCTAATCAGGAATTAAACAGACCTGTACTTAAGTACCTGTCTCCGCGATCAGGAAATATGACTACAACTTTCTTTTCTTTCCCGAGTTTCTTTGCTGCCTTGAGAGCTGCCCATCCAGCTGCGCCTGAAGAAATACCTGCAAGGATGCCCTCTTCTTTAGCTAATCGGCGTGACATTACAGTTGCATCTTCGTCAGTTACAGTAATAATTTCATCAAAAATTCTGGTGTTAAGGACTCCGGGATAAAAACCGGCTCCTATACCGGCTATTTTATGCGGGCCGGGGTTGCCTCCTGACAATACAGGCGATGATGCAGGTTCAACCGCTGTGATGAGTATATCAGGTTTGTGAGACCTGAGGACTTCTCCTATTCCGGTAATTGTTCCTCCTGTGCCAACACCGGCAACAAAACAGTCTATATCGGCTCCAATGGCATCAATGATCTCTATAGCAGTTGTCTTTCTATGAATCTCCGGATTCGCAGGATTTTCAAATTGTAAAGGCATAAAATAGTCAGGGTTCTTTTTCAAAATAATCTCAGCCTCTTCAACCGAGCCCAGCATTCCATTTGCACCCGGTGTAATGACAGGCTCAGCGCCAAACGCCCTGAATGTCTGTATCCTTTCCCGGGACATGGTGTCCGGCATAACAAGAATCAGCCTGTAACCTTTAACAGCAGCAATAAGTGCGAGTCCGATACCTGTATTACCACTTGTCGGCTCAATGATTGTACTACCGGGTGTTAAGAGACCGTCCTTCTCAGCAGCCTCTATCATAGAAAAAGCGATCCTGTCTTTTACTGAGCCTCCTGGATTAAGGCCTTCTAACTTTGCCCATATCTCTGCATCTTCAGTCCCGGTTATACTGTTGAGTTTTACAAGAGGGGTGTTTCCTATAAGACTAATGATATTATCGAAACGTTTCACAAAGACTCCTTCAGAATATCTGGGATTATAACACATAGCGGTAATCAGACCAGTCTGCACTATTCCTGGTTTGTCATCTATGAAAAAATTGCGCTCCAAAAATTATGGTTAACTCAGGTTATGAAAATGAGACTCGGGAAATCAATGGTTTTGACTTAGAGGAAATGAATATGTGTATAGAGAAAATCTTTAGTGAGAACTCAAATTATAACAGATGTTTAATAAAAAGCAAATTATTTTTTTTAAATTTCATTATTAGTTTATTTATATTGACTTGCATGAAAAAAGATACTATAAGATTAAGGAAAATACTAAGGGATAAACCTAATAAAAAAAGAAAAGGTTATAGAAACCTTGAATCCCGGAACGAAAAAAATAGTTACTTTCAAAGCCAGGCTCATTCTGGGCGATAAAAGCTATCCCGGCTATATAGAAAACCTTACAGAAGGTGATATGTATTTACTGGCTTCGCCATTAATACCTTTAACTCAGTCAGCACCAGGCTCTTTGTTTACTCTGGAGTTTTCCCCTCCGTCAGGTGAAATGTTTAACCTTAACTGTAGACTCAAGTGGTCCTACATAACTCCTCCTCACGGTTTGACAAAAAGCATTGGAATTGAAGTTACATACCCATCACGGCAATATATAAATTTTTTCAGAAGCCTTTAATTGATATCAGAACTATTTCAATCCTGGTATTAAACAGCCTAATCAGAATATTTATTTCCAGGGATTAAATTTTTCAGTAACTTTCCAGTTGCCGCCTACTGATTGAAGTATGAATATTTCATCTTCTTCAAATGCCTGTGATTTGTCTCCTGTAGTTAAGGTGTAGTTACCTTTTGCTTCTACCTTAGCAAAATTTATCCCTTCATCATCTACATATTCTTCTTTTTGATCAAGTGTTGATATGCTGACCTTTGAAAAATCATAAACAGCATTTTTCAGAGAATTAAAAACGCCGCTTTTTTTCTTTGACAGGATAGATTGTGATACCAGCTCTTTTATGCTGGACTGTTCACTACTGACATAATAATCAGCAACTGAAGGATCAATCATCGATATATGTTTTCCTATGAAATTCTTGATAACTTTTTCCGGAGACTGTGACGGGCCGGAACTACAGCCAGCAGACAAGACAAGCAACAGAAAAGCTGCAAATCCTGCTCCCATTATTGAACGTATCTTATACATATTACTTCTCCTTCCTTTTTAAGGTTAGATTTTACTGGAGTTTCGAATTATTCAGCTATGTTAGCACATTTCCTAGGTTATTGACAATGCTAAAAAGGTATGCGGCAGGAGATATTACATCATAATTCATTGAATAATAACAAAAATAATAATATTTTCTTGCGTTTAATAATCAGTATTGGTTCTTAAATAGAACAAACTATAATCACCATCCAGTGTAACTTTTTTACACAACGTACTGAAAGTCGTGGGAAAAATCAGACATCCATCGCAATCTGAAAGGGCTCAAAATCAGATACTCTTGCTCTCTCTTTCCAGTATCCAATCAGTAGCATCTTTCAGATCTTTTGCAATGTAAGAAGCAAGGGTGTTCTCAGGGGGATGGGCTGCCAGCAGAATGCCTGTAGCGTTAATGTTATGAGCAAGCAATATATCTGACTCTTTATCTCCGATGACATAGGATGTTTCCAGATTTACACTGTGCTTAATCCTGGCCATAAGTGCAAACATCAGCCCGGGTTTTCTGCAGGGGCAACGTTCATCAGGATGGTGGGGGCAGTAGTAGAAATCATCAATACCTAATTTATCTTTAAGATATGTATTGGACTTTATCACAAAATCTTTGTCCACGATCTCTCTGGCAATCCCGGACTGGTTTGTTATACCAATCAGTTTGAATCCCTGTTTTGTCAATTTATTAAGACTTTCTTTGACTTCCGGAAAAACTACCAAGTCTTTAAAGCTGTTCAGATAATTCCTGTCTTTGATTAATGTTCCGTCCTTGTCAAGAAATATGGCTCTTTCGCGGGGAAGGACTTCTTTCAGTCCGGCAAAAACATCATCAGAGGTTATATCAGTCATACATTTAAGGTGTAAATCCGGGCATTCTCTTTTCATACACGGGGCACATCGAATATTTTTAGAAATAACCTTGTGTCCCTGTCCAAACGGACCTGTGGTTGCTTTGTTAGTAGAGCCGAATATAGCCACTATCGGCACTAACAGTGCGGAAGCCATATGCATGGGACCAGAGTCGTTGGTTATGAATGCATTGCATTGAGATATTAATGCGGCAAGCTCTCTCAGGCTGGTTTTCCCTGACATGTTTAAAATGAATGATTCACTATTAAATGTCTGCAACCCTTTTTCCTGATGCTTTGCCTTTATCAGTGACATGATTGAGTATGCTATTTCGGTTTCTGATGGGCTGCCGAATATAACGACTCTTCCATTTAATTCGTTTATTATCTTTAGAATTAAGTCAGCATATCTTTCAGGCGGCCATCTTTTTGAAGACCCGTAAGTTGCTCCGGGGTTTATGCCGACAAGAGGCTGGTGTCTGTCTTTTAAAGCATGGATATGTTCCCTTGCCCGTAGTCTTTCGTCATTTGTTAAATGAAGATAGGGCTGAATTCCTGCAGTCTTGATTCCTGCAGAATTGACTATATTCAAATAATAATACACCTGGTGCTGCGAGAGTATGTCGTCCTCTACAGGTAATGCCTTTGTAAGCAAAAGGCTGCGAAAATCCGTAATGTATCCGATTCTTTCCGGTATCCTTGCAAGCCACGTTATCAATGCTGCATCAAATGCGTTTTGTAAAAGTATGGAACTGTCAAATTTTTTAAGTCGCAACTTTTTTGCAAGCTGGAGTTTGCCTTTCAAGCCTTTGAATTCGTCACTATAGAGAATGATTTCGTCGATGTCTTTGCTTTCTTTAAAGATATCGGAGACCCATGGTTTCACAAGAAGGGAAATATGAGCATCGGGGAAAGCCTTCCTGATGGATTTAATTGCAGGTATTGTGAGAACTGCATCGCCAATCCAGTTGACACCTCTGATTAGAATCTTTTTGGACTGTTTATTCATTAATAAGTCTGCCCCTGGAATCTAATCAGTTCTACTTACAGAGCTTATCAGTTTTATTGCAGTGATTTTTCCCAGTGTTTTTGGCGCCATTATTGTTTTCGGGAGTTTTATCTCCCTTTAAAACACTGGAAAACTCCTCCAGTTTTTTGGCAACGAGAAAATTAAATGTGCCCTTTGGATAAGTTCGATCAGGCTTTGTCTTTCCCGGTTTTACACCGGTAAGGATCTCTATTCCGTCCTCTATATTATCAATGGAATATATTTTAAATTTCCCGTCTGCAACCGAGTCAACTACTTCTTTTTTCAGCATAAGGTGCATAAGGTTGCGCTTTGGAATAATAACACCGTGCTGACCGTTCAGTCCGGAAAGTTTACATAATTCATAGAATCCTTCTATCTTCTCATTTACTCCTCCAATGGGCTGAACTTCTCCGTGCTGATTCATCGAACCTGTAATTGCATAAGACTGCTTAATGGGTATACCTGAAAGACTGCTTAATAGTGCGTATACTTCTGCACAGGTAGCGCTGTCGCCTTCGACTCCTCCATACAGTTGCTCAAATGTTAAAGAAGCTGTAAGGCTCATGGTCCGTTTAATCGCAAATTTTCCGCCCAGATAAGCGGTAAGAATCAGTATCGCTTTTTCATGAATTTTCCCGCTCATTTTTGTCTCTCTCTCAATATTCACGATACCCGCCCTGCCGGCATACGTCTTTGCGGTGATTCTTGAAGGAATTCCGAACCTGTAGTCCCCAAGGTCGATTACTGACAGTCCGTTGATCTGTCCGACTACTTCTCCATCAGTATCAATCAGAATAGTACCTTCTTCAGTTGCTTCAAGAATTTTTTGCTCGACTTTATTGCAGCGATAAGTTCTCTCGTCTAAAGCTTTTTGAACATCACTGACAGTCACGTTACGGTTTTTATTTAATCGTGACCAGTAGTCTGCTTCTCTGAGTACATCTGCTATCTCACTGAATTTTGCGGAGAGTTTGTTCTGGTGTTCGGCCAGTCTTGAACTGTGTTCAATTACTCTTGCAACAGCATCGTTTTTAAAAGGCTGGAGGCCCAGTTCATCACATTTCGTACTGATAAAACTGGAGTATTGGAGCATGTTTTTAGTGTTTCTTGCCATACGGTTCTCATAATCGGCCTTAACTTTAAATAATTCCCTGTATTCTTCATCAAGACTATAAAGCATGTAATAAAGACGCGGGTTCCCTGTCAGTATGATTTTTACATTAAAAGGGATCGCCTGGGGCCGCAATGTGGCTGTTGTCATCTGACGGTACTGTTCCCAAACATCCTCATTTTTTATTTCCTTTTCTTTTATTGTTCTTTTCAGTGCGTCGTAGGAAAAAATATTTTTAAGAAGTTCAAGAGCATCTATGACCAGATATCCGCCGTTAGCTAACTGAAGTGAGCCTGGCTTTATCATTGTGAAGTCAGTCATCGCGACTCCATACTGTAATTTATGTTCAATCCGGCCAAAAAGATTGTAATACGTAGGATTGTTTTCTATAACAACCGGTGCGCCCTTTGAGTCACGGTTATTTACAAAAACGTTAACAGAATACTTGTTAAAGGAAGGTTCTGATTTTGGCGGTTTCATAAAAGGCATTTGTGGCGCCTGCTCTTCCTGTTGTTTGAAATCCGCAAGATGTTCAAGAATATCTTCTTTAACTTCATCCAGATAGCTAAGCACTTTGTCATTGCCCTGGTGTTTATTTTTTATTTCATTAATTCTGTGCTCGACCGAAGACATAGTTGCCTGACGTTCAAGCTTAACCATCATGTCCTTTATCTTTTTTTCTTCTTCTCTTGCGATCCTTATAACATCGTCGAGTTTTTCCTGGAGTGCCCTGCCGATCTTCGCAACTTTTTTCTTAATCTTCGGATCAAGATTGTCATATTCTTCTTCACTTAATGGTTCACCGGACTCTTTCACCGGGACGAGTGCCAGTCCGCTGACACTTTTGCGCAATGTGAAATCTTTTTCCTTTGCAGTCACTTCAAGGTCAGAAAAATATTTTTTCTGCTTGTTCTGAAAGTTTTCGAGGATTTCGGCGCGCCGCTTTTCGTATTCCTTAGACGTAAAGATTTTTGGGATTTCCTCCCTGAGGGCTATAATCATTTCGTCCATGTCTTTATGGAATGTGAGACCGGTGCCAGGGGGCAGGCTCAGGGCCCGGGGTGCATCGGGGTTTTGGAAATTATAAATATAACACCAGTCAGTTGGTACCGGCTCTTTTTTGGCTTTTGCATGAAGTATTTTTTTTATGGTAGTCAGCTTGCCTGTTCCGCTTTCACCAAGTATATATATATTAAATCCGTGGCTGTCGATTCCCAATCCAAAATCAAGCGAACTTAGCGCCCTTTTCTGGCCGATAGTTTCGGTCAAAGGCGCAATATCTGAGGTTGATTTAAATGGCAGGTCAGAAGACTTGCAGCGGTGGTACAGCTTGTTCTTTGGGACTTTCTTCAACATACATTACCCCCCTGTATTGAACATTCAAAAAAGCATTGTATAGGATAACATTGCAAGATGCAAAGTGTGTTTCAGACATTATAGCCTTGATAGTGTTTCTTGACAAGTA